>NZ_JBBWCB010000077.1:0-28728 GCF_039888995.1 Pseudomonas rossensis
GGATTTACGACTGCTGCGCAGCCGAACGCAGCCTTCGGCAGCTGCTACAGATCGCGTTAAGGATTAGCGGACCAGAGACTATCGGGGATGCACACGACACCCTCGAACAACAGCCGCGCGGTGCGCATCAACCCGCAACCCGCCAGCTGCCCGTCCCGCAGGCGCAGCTCCACGGTGAACTCTCCCGTCGGGTGCTCGACCGACAGTCGCTTCACTTCCCCCGCATCGACACGGGCCAGACCCGCAACCACACTCCCCTCGACCAAGCAGGCAGCCGCGACACTGACCGCCCCGAACACGCCGATGCTGGTGTGGCAGCGATGAGGAATGAAGGTGCGGGTGCTCAGCGCCCCGCCCGTTTGTGCGGGTGCAACCAGGCACATTTTTGGAATATTGCGCCGGCTCACGTCACCCAGATTCATTTGCAGTCCAGCCTGCAAGCGGATCGATTCGAGCCGGGCTTTCAGCTCAGTATCGGCATCCAGTTGTTCAGGGCTCTCATCACCGCTGCAACCCAAATCTTCAGCGCGAATCAGCACCGCCGGCATGCCGTTATCGATGCAGGTGACGTCGACACCGTCGAACACATCAACAACATTGCCGGTCGGCAGCAGCGCTCCACAACTGGAGCCGGCGACATCCTCGAACTCGACGATCAACGGCGCGGCATAACCTGGCACCCCATCGATCCGGGCCCCTCCTGAATAGCTGACGAAACCATTGGGTGTGGGCACATGGGCCACCGCCATCTGCCCGGTGTTCTCCATGAAGATACGCACCGGGGTGATGGCGCCTGTGACCTTCACCAGCCCACGTTCGATGGCGAACGGCCCCACGCCGGCGAGGATATTGCCGCAGTTCTGGCCGTAATCGACACGAGGTTCCTCGACCAGCACTTGCGCGAACAGGTAATCGACATCGGCATCGGCGCGGGTGGAGGATTTGATGATCGCCACCTTGCTGGTCAGCGAGTCGCCGCCACCGATGCCATCGATCTGACGCCCGTCCGGCGAGCCCATCACCGCCAGCAACACACGGTCGCGCAGCGCCGGTTGCTCCGGCAGGTCGCTGGCCAGGAAGTACGCCCCTTTCGACGTCCCTCCGCGCATCAGCAGGCAGGGAATGCGTGTCTGTCCCATGTTCAGTCTCCGAGTTCGTCGAGACTGTCGACGTATAGCAAACCCTTTTCGGCCAGACGCGAACGCATGTCGTAGATGTCGAGCCCCAACTCACCCTTGGCCAGGCGCAGGGCTTTCTGCTCTTCCAGATCGGCGCGGGCGCGACTGGCTTCGACGACTTGCGGGACTTCGTCGCGACGCACGATGACCACACCGTCGTCATCCGCGACGACCACATCGCCTGGATGAACCAACTGACCGGCGCAAACAATGGGAAGGTTGACCGAGCCCAGAGTCTCTTTGATCGTGCCCTGGGCACTGATGGAGCGGGACCAGACCGGGAAGCCCATTTCACGCAGCGTGTGGGTGTCCCGCACGCCGGCGTCGATCACCAATGCGCGCACACCGTGCGCCTTGAGCGAGGTCGCCAACAGGTCGCCGAAGTAGCCATCGGTACACGGCGAGCTCGGGGCAACCACCAGGATATCGCCCGGGCGACATTGCTCGACGGCCACATGGAACATCCAGTTATCACCGGGGGCTACCAGCACCGTGACCGCCGAACCACTGATCACGGTCCCCTGCTGAATCGGCGTGATAGACGGCGTCAGCAGGCCTTTGCGCCCCTGCGCTTCATGAATGGTGGCGACACCGTAGCGACTCAGCTCATCGACAAGCGCAGCCTCGGCCCTGTCGATGTGGCGGACCACGATGCCGGTTTTTCCGATCAGTTCGCTCATGCCAGGTTCTCCGTCACACGCGGGAAGATGCTTTGGTAGCCCTCGGCATAAACGATGTTGCGGCCAGAGGTGATGCCGACGTTGCGCTTGGCTTGCACGCCGCGTTGCAGGGCGACGCGGGTGTAGTACTCCCAGAGATGTTCCTGACCGGCCATACACTGAATGGCAGCGTACTTTTTGTCCCAGACCTCGGTGATGTCCAGCAGCACATCCGGGCGCCATTCGCACTGCTCGGGCTGGTGCGGTTCGAAGCTGTACACCGGCGGTGCGCCGACGATCTTCTCGCCCGGTTTGTAGCCTTCGGCCTGGGCGATGATGCGTGCCTCTTGCGTCAGGTTCATCGCCAGCGGGTGATCGTAGTTGTAGGGGTCTTTCAGCGAGTGGCTGAGGACGAATTCAGGCTGGACCTTGCGAAACACATCGGCCAAGCGAAACAGCGTTTCTTTATCGGCGCGCATCGGGTAGTCGCCGATGTCGAAGAACTCGACGCTGGCGCCCAGAATATCGGCGGCGGCCTGGGCTTCTTCGCGGCGCGCGGCTTTGACTTTCTCTTCGCTCATGTCGCCCTTGCGCCACAGCTTGGCGGACTCACCGCGCTCGCCGAAGGACAGACAGACGATGTGCACGGCGTATCCCTGCTGCGCATGCAGCGCGATGGCACCGCCCGCACGCCAGACGAAATCGGCAGAGTGTGCGCTGACGACCAGCGCGTTTTTCGGTGACTCGATCATTGCGGGTGCTCCTCCTGCGTTTCGAAAGAGCATCGCACTGCGACCCGCCAGCGGAGTAATGCGTTCGAGTGTTCGAGGTATGCGTTTTTTTTATTGCCACCCTATCAGGGCAAAGGCATAGTCCGGCTCAAACGCGGACCTTCAGAGCATGAGCCCCATGGAACCCAGTGAACTTCCCAGCCTGATGCACGTACGGGCCTTCGTCCGGGTGGCCGATCATGGGAGCGTTTCCAAGGCTTCTGTCGCCCTGTTTCGCGCTCAGTCGGTGGTGACCCGGTCGATTTCCGAACTGGAGACCCGGCTTGACGTGCCCTTGTTCGAACGGCACGCCAACGGCATGCGATTGACCGACTTTGGCGAGCGACTGTTGCCCCGGGCACGGCGCGTGCTGGCAGAACTGGACACCGTGCCGAAGCTGTTGGGTGGCGGGGAAAAACAGGCGGTCGAGCCGCTCTATCTGTTCCAGGCCAGGCGCCTGCAAGTGTTCGTCAAACTCTGTGAAACCCACCACATGCAAACCGTGGCGAGCCTCTTGGGGCTGAGCCAACCCGCCGTCAGCTCGACGCTCAAGGTGCTGGAAAGTGGCTGCGGTCAAACCCTCTTCGAGCGCACGCCTCGTGGGTTGCAGCCGACCCGTGCCAGCCATGAAATCCTGTTCCCGATTCGCCGGGCGCTGAACGAATTGCGCCACATCGAAACCGACATCACCGCCATCCGCGGCGCCCTGCAAGGCGTGGTGCACGTTGGCGCCCTGCCCCTGGGCCGCACGCGGATATTGCCCGAAGCCATCGTGCGTCTGATGGCCGAGCATCCGGGTATCCAGGTGATCACCAATGAAAGCCCTTTCGATCTGCTCGCGACCGAACTGCGTGCCGGCGATGTGGATTTCATTTTCGGTGCGTTGCGCTCGGCGGCCTATGCCAGCGACCTCGTCGGCGAGTCACTGCTCACGGAAGAAATGGTGGTGCTGGCACGACGGGGTCACCCGCTCTATGCGAAAACCGACCTGCACGACGAACTCAGCGGTGCCCAATGGGTGCTGCCCCGCGCCGGTTCACCGGCCCGTCAAATGCTCGATGACTGTTTCACCGGGTTCGGCATCGCGACGCCTCGGCCGGTGGTGGAAAGCGGCGACATGGCGATCATTCGTGGCCTGTTGCTGCGCTCGGACATGCTCGCGGCAGTCTCCGCTCATCAGCTGGAACAGGAGATTGCCTCCGGCGAGTTGTGCATTCTGCCGCTGGTGCTGAAACAGACCACTCGGGCCATCGGCCTGACCTATCGCAACGGCTGCCTGCATTCACCGGTGGCTCAAGCCCTGATGGACATGATTCGTCGGGTGATCCGCGAGCAATCCGCGTAGCCAAAGAACACGCAACCTGTAGCAGCTGCCGAGCCTGCGAGGCTGCGAGGCTGCGTTCGAGGACGAAGTCCTCGCAAGTCCTGTGTACGCGGTTTTCCTGAAAGAACCGGTTGCCTGATTTCACGACTGCTGCGCAGCCGAACGCAGGCTTCGCCCGCTGCTACAGGGTTTGCGTCAAGGCGCGTCGCTTAGCCTGGCTTTAGAACAAGCGCAATGGGTAGCTGACGATCAAGCGGTTTTCGTCGAATTCGTTGGTGCTGTAATCGCGGCGGATACTGGAGTTGCGCAGACGCATGTTGAGGTTCTTGAAGGTGCCGCTCTGCACCGTGTAAGCCAGTTCCGATTCACGGCCCCATTCCTTGCCGTCGCTGACCGCTCCAACGTGCACGTTGTCACCGCTGATATAGCGGTTCATCAGGGTCAGGCCGGGCACGCCGAGGGCGACGAAGTTGTAGTCATGGCGTAGCTGCCAGGATTTCTCCCGGGCGTTGTCGTAGCTGTTGTTGTAGCTGTCGTTGGCCAGGGTGCCGCCGCTGGTGCCGTTGACCCGCATCCACGCATCATCGCCGCTGAGTTTCTGCAGGCCGACGTAGAACGTGTTGCCGCCATAACGGGCGGACAGCAGCGCCGAGAAGGTGTGGTTGTCCAGGTCGCCAGCGCGGGCGCTGCCGTCCTCGCGGCCCCGGAAGTAACCCAGATTTGCGCCGAGGGTCCAGGCGCCGAGCGGCTGACTGTGGACGAGTTGCAGATACTGCTGCTGGTAAATGTCTTTGAGCTCGGCATTCCACACACCGATCATCGTGCGTTTTTCGTTGAAGCTGTATTCCCCGCCGACGAAGTTGAAACGATCAGAGGTGAACGCGGTTTTGCCCTGCATGAACATGTCTTCCATGCTCGAATCGTTGCGCGGGCTGTTCTGGCGGAACTGACCGCCGTACAGCGTCAGGCCATCGATATCCTGCGAGGTGATCTGCCCGCCCTGGAAGGTTTGCGGCAACGAGCGGCCATCGTCGGAACGCAGGATCGGCAACACTGGCATCCATTCACCGACCTTCAATTCGGTTTTCTCTACTTTCATTTTCCCGGCGACCGCCAATCGGCCAAAGTCATCGGCAGGACGCCCGTCGCCGTCGATCGGCAACAGTTGCGTACCACCCGTGCCTTTACCGCCGTCGAGCTTGACCGAGTACAGCCCCAACGCATCCACCCCGAAGCCGACCGGGCCTTGAGTGAAACCGGACCTGATGTCGAGGATGAAGCTTTGGGTCCACTCCTCGGCCTTGCTCTGCGGGTAGGCCGGGTTGGTGAAGTTGCGGTTGATGTAGAAGTTGCGCAGGTTCAGGTTCGCGCTGGCATCGTCCAGAAAACCTGCGGCCGAGCCCTCCACAGGAAGCGCGAAAACGACGGCCAGCGTGAAGACGATTCGAGGATCAACGGTGATTTTCATTGTTATTGTTTTCCGATTTTTGGGTAAAGAAATGCCCTGCGCCCGGAAGTGCCGGGCACAGTGAGGTCAATCAAATTCGTTGCGATGGCGGCTCAGAATGAGCCGCCCAAGACTGTTGGAGCGTTGAGCCCTGTTGATCAGCGAGGGGCTTTGCCCGCCACCGAGTAGAGCACCTGTTGGTTTCTGGTTTTCATGAACTCGTCCAGGCTCTGCCCACGCATCGCCGCATAGACCTGCAGATTGGGAATCCCGAGGACCGCCGCGAGTTTTTCCAGGACGAAGAAGATCGCTCCGTAATGGATCAACCCGCGCCAGTCGCGGCGTCGCAGCAGATCGCGTTCCTCTTCGCTCAGCCCGCCTTCATCGAACAGCGCTTCGGGCGCCTCGAGAAAGCGCTGACGCCACTCGGGTTCAATCATGCGGTGCAGAAACTTGTTGAGGCGATACCCCTTGGCGCTGCGTTCCAGCGTGAACGGATACGTCCCCTCGAGTTTCTCGATGCCGGCCAACTGGTGCTGCATATGCTGCAAGTGCCGTGCGTTGACCTCGGCAGGAACGGGCCGGTCCTGATTCTCCAACAGCAAGGTTGCAATGCCGGTCATCGACGGCAGGTAATAGTCCTGATGCAGGTTTTTCACCGTGGCCGACAACGCGCCGCGCATGATCAGCCAGGTGATCACCTCCGAACCCTCCATCCCGCCGAGGGTGGCGAACTCAGCCAGCGTCATTTCGGTCAGGCGCACCGGGTCGTTGACCAGCAAATCAATGAACTGCTCATCCCACTGCGGATTGTTGAAACCGCACCGCTCGCCATGCACCTGATGGGACACGCCACCGGTTGCCACGATGGCCACCTTCAGGTCCTCGGGGTAGCTTTCGATGGCTCGACGCAACGCCAGTCCCAACTTGTAGCAACGTAACGCGCTGGGCACCGGGAACTGCAGCACGCCGACTTGAAGCGGCACGATCTCCACCGGCCAGGCAGGCGTGCAAGGCAACAGCGCCGACATCGGCGAGAAGAAGCCGTGGTCCAGCGGTTTGTCGCGGAAGAAGCTCATGTCGAATTCATCGGCCATCAGGCTTTCGCCAATGTGCCGTGACAGCGCCGCATGCCCGCCGATCGAGGGCAGCGAGCGTGGATTTCCGCCCTCGTCGGCGACCTCGTAACGCTCGTCGACCCCAAGGGAAAACGCGCCGTAGTGGTCGAAGAAAAACGACGTCACATGGTCATTGAAGATGTAGAACAACACATCCGGTTGCTGCTCCTTCAACCAGACCTTGATCGGTTCGAAGCCTTCGAAAATCGGCGCCCAGGCCGCCTCATTCTGTTTATCGTGATCAACCGCGAAGCCGATCGTGGGAGTGTGAGATACAGCGAGGCCACCGATGATGCGTGCCATGACGAGTTCCTTTGTTCGAAAAAGATTATTGCGTCAGCAATGTCTGACTGACCCGGCGCCGCGCATGACCGTTGGCCAGGATCGCCAGTGCCGCGATGAAGGCCGGCAAGCCCAACATAGCGAAGAGCAACGGCAGCCCCAGCCCGAGGCTGAGCACCGCACCGCCGATGAGAGAACCAAAGATAGCCCCGAAGCGGCCGATGCCGAGCATCCAGCTCACACCGGTGGCGCGGAAATCGGTCGGGTAGTAACCGGGCGCAAACGCATTGAGACCGGTCTGCGCACCGCTCATGCAGAAACCCGCGGCAATCACGCCAAACGCCAACAGGCTCGACTCGAGGCTGAACGCCCCCAGCAGCAGAATAAACGCGCCGCCCAAGGCATAAGAGGTGGCAATGACGGTGTTCGGATTACGCCGGTCCATCGCCCAGCCGACCACGATTGCCCCGACGGTGCCGCCGATCTGGAACAGGCCGGTAATGGTGGCCGCCCGTTCGATGGACAAACCACCTTCGCGCAACAACGTCGGCATCCAGCCCATCGTCAGGTAAATCACCAACAACCCCATGAAGTAGGTCAGCCAGAGTGCGAGGGTGCCGAAGCGATAGGGCTCGGCGAACAGCATGCGCACCGGCGCTTTGTGCTGAGCCTGGGGTTCGGCAATCGTAAACGTAGTGGCGGCCGAAAAGGTCCCGCCCAACTTGTTCAGCACCTTGGCGATCTGGCTGGCCGGCGCATTGCGAGCGGCCAGAAAACGTGCCGATTCGGGCAACAGGAGCCAGAGGAATGGCAGCAGCACCAGCGGCAGAATCCCCCCGGCGAGCAGCACCGATTGCCAGCCGTGGCTCGGAATCAGCCAGGCCGCGAGCAAGCCGCCCATCCCCGAGCCCATGTTGAAACCGGTGAACATGAGGGTGATGAACAGCGAACGATTGCGCTCAGGCAGGTATTCAGACAGCAATGTGGTGGTATTGGGCAGCGCAGCGCCCAGCGCCACGCCAGTCAGCAAGCGCAAGGCCGCCAGTTCATAGGGATTGCGGGCAAACGCACACGCCAGGCTCAGTACGCTGAAACCGGTCACGGCAAACAGCAGCACCTTCTTGCGACCCAAGCGGTCGGCGTACGGGCCGGCCGTCAAGGCTCCGATGGCCAGACCGACCATGCCGGCGCTCATCACCGGGCCAAACGCCGCTTTGGAAAGCCCCCACTCCTGAATCAGCGAAGGGGCGATAAACCCCATGACCGCGACGTCGAAGCCATCGAACAGCACAATGAAGAAACACAGGCTCATGATGAGCCACTGGTATCGGGCAACCGGCCGGTTGTCGATCCACGCTTTGATATCGACCGTTTCGTTACTCATGCTTTCACCTTCTTATTTTTGTAGAAATTCCGACACGCCTGGGAATGCTTGCCGGCCACAAGGCCGCCCGACATTCGAATGTTGGGCGTGACTCTAAAGCCGCAGGTGCCTGCCCCGCCTCTGGGAAATCCTTAAGCGGGTATCGGTTTTTCTTATCGGGTGATTTGAACGGTTGCTCCCTCGTCAAACGCGACAGAGCCGATCTGAAGTGTTCACCGTTTGTGCTGCCGCCTTCGCGAGCAAGCTCTGCTCCTACAGGAGCGTGGCTTGCCCGCGAAGAGGCCCGAGCAAACAGCACAAAACCCGGCCCGAAAAATACTCAGAGCCCCCCATGGCGCCCAGTCTTTCTCAAATGTATAAGGGCTACGCGACGCCCGTCCGGCGCCAACCGCTCCTCAACCCCATACGGCACAAACCCGAGCTGCGGATACAGAAGCAGCCCCGCCGTATTCTCGTTGAAACACGACAGCTGCACCTCGCGTGCTCGATGACGTTCAAACGCCAGCCTCACCATCGTCTGCACCAAAAACGTCGCGATCCCTTGCCCCCGAGCCTTGGGTGACACGATCACATTGCCGATCGCGCAAACGCCATCGCGCTCAAACCTGTAAAAGTTAGCAAAGCCCATAACAGAACCGTCCGCCTCAACCACCGTTGAGTCAGAACGTTGAGCAATCGATGCCTGCAGTTGATCTTCCGTCAGGGGGTATTGCGCCTTCGGGAACATAAAGAACAGCTCTTGGGGGGTTTGTGGAAAGGCGCAAAGGGTCGGAATATCTTCAGCGCTGACAGGGCGGTGGGTCAGGTGCATGGTTTGGATCCATCCAAGTGTCGGTTCGACAGATTACTTTTTGCGGATGATGGAGAGAAGCGTGAAATCGGCTTCCTTTTTCACTCTCGTCACCGTTCATGTCCGGCTTTACGACCAACGGCGAGAATGGCCCGTCAATTCCGCTGGCTCGATCGACATCCCTCTAGTCCGGCAGTTTCAGCCTGTCCATTGAGTGTTGCTGATCGACATGGCAGCGCACTACAAACAATTTCTTACAAAATAGAAATTCATATAATCCGATCTTGTACTATCGAGTGTTAATTTGAGCGCCTGATCAGGCCCATGAGATGCCAAAGTCTTAATTATGCGCATCACATTTCCCAGCATTCCTGCCTTCGGTGCATACCTTGCACTTTCTTGCCTTTTTGCAGCCGCGTGGTTCGTCAACCCTGCCAATAAGCACTCTTCCTTTGCCCTGATAAGTCCAGTGATGGCAGTGGCCGGCCAAGTGGCCAAGCCTATTTATACCAGCCGCTTCGCCTCCTCCGGGCTGGTGGATTTCGTGCATTCCTCGGCGGTCACCGCCTTGCCCGACGGCAGCCTGATGACGGTCTGGTTCGCCGGCTCCCGCGAAGGCGCAGCCGATGTGCAGGTGCGCTCCGCCCGTTTCGACCCGAAAACCGGCGAATGGGGGGCTGAACAGGTATTGGCGACGCGGGATTCGACCCAACAGGGCACCCAAAAATACATTCGCAAGCTGGGCAATCCGGTGGTGGCACTCGCGCCGGACAATCGCCTGTGGTTGTTCTACGCGTCCGTGTCCATGGGTGGCTGGGCCGGCAGCGCGGTCAATGTAATGGTTTCAGACGACTTCGGTGAACATTGGTCCGCTCCGCGCCAGCTGATCACTTCACCCTTTCTGAACATCAGCACCCTGGTCCGGTCGGCACCGGTGTTTCATGCCGATGGCTCCATCGGCTTACCGGTCTACCACGAGTTTCTGGGCAAATTTGCCGAGTACCTCTACTTGAGCGCAGACGGCGAAGTGATCGACAAATTCCGCATCAGCCACGGCAATAATTCATTGCAACCCACGGTGGTTCCGCTGGACGGCCAGCGCGGCATCGCCTTGCTGCGCTATGCCGGCGACACCCACCACCGTGTGCTGGCGACCCGCACCGAAGACGCCGGTCAAACCTGGAGTGAGCCTTATCCGCTCGACCCCTCGAATCCGAACTCATCGTTGGCCGCCGTCGCGACGCCCGAACATGGGTTGCTGGTGGCGCTCAACGACCTGCAGGAGGGGCGCTTCAAGCTGAGTCTTTATGGGACCGACGCAAAAATGGACGATTGGCGTTCGTTGCGGGACCTGGACAAGTCACCTGATCCAGCGGGCGCTCCGTTTTCACCCGAGGCCTACAAGGAAATCATCGGTAAAGAGTTCCGCGGTTCCAGCGGCGCACTTCGCCAACCGCTGGAGGCACAGTTCCTGGACAACCTCGACAACCGTGTCTGTAAAAGCCAAGGGTGTGAGTTTGAATATGAATACCCGTACTTCATCCGCAGTCCCGACGGTATGTATCACTTGGTTTATTCCTGGAACAACACCTTCATCAAGCACGTCACCTTCAACGATGCCTGGCTCAACGAGCGTCGCAAATGATCAGCCTGTGGCAAGCCCATGTCAGCTTCGCAATGATCATCTTCCTGGTGCTGCCTTCTTTCGGCATGCACAGGACCTGGCGGATCGCACTGTTGGCCGCATTGCTGGCAGTCAGCTTCATACCGCTGGACGGGTTATCGTTGGCCGCCTATTTGCGCAGCTACATTGATGACCTGGCGATCACCTCAATGGTGTTCATGGCGTGGGGCTGCTTGCGTCGGCTGGACATCCTGCCACCTGCGCGGGGTAAAACCGGCGTATTGATCCTCTTCGCCGCGATGGCCCTGGTGCTGTACCCGGCAACCCTGGGCATGAGTGATCTGGACCCCTATCGGTTTGGCTACAGCCCGCGCCCCATGCTGATTTTTCTCGCCGTGCTGACACTGGGCCTGTTTTACCTGCGCAACGGCCTGGCCGTCGTGATGCTGGCCAGCGCGACCCTGGCCTTCATTGCCGGGATCAAACCTTCGCAAAACTATTGGGATTACCTGGTTGACCCGCTGCTGGGTCTGTATTGCTGCGTGGCACTGCTGATGCTTGCCGTGCGCTGGACGTATCGCCGGGCAACCAAGCGCCGCGGTGCAGTGGGCGATGTGTCCAGTTCCGTTTGAGATTTAACGACTTTATTAACAGGGGAACAGGGATGGGTTGGCTGCACTCGAGACGTTTACATTACTGGCTGGGCGCGACAGCGATTACGTTTGCGCTGTTTGCTGTGCTTCGGGTCATGTTCTTTTTCGGCTATTCCGGTTTCGACGCCAACGCCCTGATCGACAAAAATGACGTCATGGAAACCCTGGGGATCGGCTTTCGTTTCGATCTGCGCCTGGCCATCCTGGCGATGTTACCGTTGGCGTTCCTGGCCTGGATTCCTCGCTGGAACCTGATCGGCAGCCGTCTGCTTCGCCGCATCGCCCGCGTGTATCTGGTCGCGGCCCTGAGCGTCCTGCTGCTGATTTACATCATCGATTTTGGTCATTACGCCTACCTGGGTGTGAGGATCAACGCCACCGTGCTGCGCTTCATCGAGGATGCGCAAATATCCCGTGACATGGTCTGGCAGACCTACCCGGTTATCTGGATTTCATTGGGTTGGCTGGCAACGGTCACGCTGGTGACACTGGCCCTTGTGCGTCTGGAACGCGTAACGCTGGACCGCCCTCGCAAAGCCATTCGCCGGCTCACCGCGACATTGGGTGGCGCGTTGATGGTCGTGGTGGTGCTGCTGGGCATTTTAGGTCGTGTCGAAAACATGAACCTTGAAAACCCGGTCCCGTTGCGCTGGAGCGATGCGTTCTTCTCGGGCAATAACCAGATCGCTGCGTTGGGCTTGAACCCGGTGTTGTTCCTCTACGACACGGTCAAAGTCGGCCAGTCGCGCTATGACGAAGCGCAGGTGCGCGAGCACTACGCGGTGATGGCCAACTACCTGGGGGTAGACAAGCCCGATCCGCAAACCCTTGATTTCGTCCGTCACCAGGCGCCGCAACCCTACAAAATACCGGGCTCCCGGCCACCGAACGTGATGTTCGTCATGCTCGAATCGCTGGGCACCAGCGCCGTCGGGGCCTACGGCAACCCGATCAATCCGACGCCGAACATCGATCGCCTGGCCACGCAGAGCTGGTTCTTCGAGCACTTCTATGTGCCGGTGACGGGGACCGCAAAAACCGTCTGGGCCAGCATCAGCGGTGTGCCTGACGTCACCCGTCAGGAAACCGCGACGCGTAATCCGTTGATCACCAAGCAAAACACACTGATCAACGCCTTCACCGGTTACGACAAGATCTACACCATCGGCGGTAACTCCGGCTGGGCCAACATGAATGCCTTGATTCGGCAAAGCATCGACGGCGTTCGCTTATTTGAAGAGCGGGACTGGAAGTCCCCGGTGGTGGATGTCTGGGGGATTTCCGATCTGGACCTGTTCAAGGAAACCGACCAGATCCTGCAAGCACTGCCCAAGGACAAACCGTTCTTCGCCTATGTACAGACGGCCGGGAATCACCGCCCCTTCACGATTCCCAAGACCAATGATGGATTCGAGGTCAAGCACCCTACCCTGGCCGAAGTACAGGCCGCAGGGTCGCGCAGTGTCGAGCAGTACAACGCCGTGCGTTTGCTGGACTTCAACATCGGACGCTTGATGGAAATCGCCAAAGCAGGCGGCTGGTACGACAACACCATTTTCGTGCTGTTTGGCGACCACAACACCCGTATCGCGCAGATCCCGTTCCTGGCACCGGCCTACGAGCAACTGGGTCTGGAAAGCAACGCGGTGCCGATGATCATCCACGCGCCGGGCTTGCTCGGGACGCGTAAGGTCAAGGAAGCGGTCGGCCTGGTGGACTTGCTGCCCACCGTGGCGGGCATGGCCGGCCTTGAGTTTCGCAACAGCGGCATGGGCCGTGACATTCAGCAGCCCGCTCCCGAGGGTGAACGCGTGGTACCCCTGGTACTGCGTGAGGGGACATTCCCACTGATTGCTGGCGTGACTCAACACTACATGGTGCAGATGGAGCATGACGGCAGCTCGCCAAGTCTCCATGACCTGGCCTCACCAACGCCGCTGGACAACGTCGCCGAGCAAAACCCTGAAGAGTTCAAGCGCCTGTCGCAACTGACCCGCGCCATGCATGAAACCTCAAGGTTGATGCTGTACCAGAACGTGCGAAAGTGACGGCTTTCCCGCGTCTATGCTTCAAATAGACGCGGGGCCTCCCCGTGACGCCAGTAAAAGACTCTGCCTATCACGACCCAATACTCCCCCTATTAGCTGACTTCCCAACTGGGGTCTAACCTTATTCGAGCGCCGGCACCATAAGCCGGCCGGTCAAGAGCTGATAAGGAGATAGGAATGGGTCAGAAGCCTGACTAAACCTGCCGTAGGCCACCGTGCAGGCAACTCGATTGCCGCTGTTCAGAATTCCCGTGTGATCAAAACAATCAGTTGATCAAACTGCTGGCCCTGCAGCCTGTGTCATTGGTTTCGCCCGTTGCTATTTAACGCCCACGTTGGGCCGAATAGCCGGATGAATACGACCAAAGGTAGCTCACACATGGCAAACGAATCGAAATGCCCGTTCCTTAGCGCCGCTGGCGGTGGCACGACAAACCGCGACTGGTGGCCGAACCAACTGAATCTGAAGATCCTCCATCAGCACTCGTCCCTGTCCGACCCCATGGACGAGGGCTTCAACTACGCCGAAGCATTCAAAAGCCTGGACTTTGAAGCGGTCAAAAGAGACCTGACTGCGTTGATGACCGATTCCCAGGACTGGTGGCCGGCGGACTTCGGTCACTACGGGCCACTCTTCATTCGCATGGCTTGGCACTCTGCCGGTACGTACCGCACCGGTGACGGTCGTGGTGGCGCCGGCTCCGGTCAGCAACGCTTCGCGCCGCTCAACAGTTGGCCGGACAACGTCAGCCTCGACAAGGCACGCCGGCTGCTCTGGCCGATCAAGCAAAAATATGGCCGCAAAATTTCCTGGGCAGATCTGATCGTCCTCACCGGCAACGTTGCGCTGGAATCCATGGGCTTCAAAACCTTCGGCTTTTCCGGCGGTCGTGCGGACGTTTGGGAACCGGATGAGGACGTCTACTGGGGCTCCGAAAACAAGTGGCTGGGCGGCGACACCCGCTACGGCAAAGACAAGGAACCCATGCAAGAGCCCGGCGAAGGCCCACTCGTTGCCGAGCCGGGGGAAAATGAGGAGAGCCGCACCGACCAGGGGCGCAACCTGGAAAACCCGCTCGCCGCCGTGCAAATGGGCCTGATCTACGTCAACCCGGAAGGCCCGGAAGGCAACCCCGACCCGGTCGCTGCCGGGAAGGACATCCGTGAAACCTTCGCGCGCATGGCGATGAATGACGAAGAAACCGTGGCACTGATCGCCGGCGGCCACGCCTTCGGCAAGACCCACGGCGCCGGACCTGCCGACAATGTCGGCGCCGAGCCCGAAGCGGCTGGCCTCGAAGCCCAAGGCTTTGGCTGGAAGAACAGCTTCGGCACCGGCAAAGGGCCGGACACCATCACCAGCGGCCTGGAAGTGACCTGGACCACCACGCCCACCCGGTGGAGCAACAACTACCTGGAGAACCTGTTCGGCTTCGAGTGGGAACTGAGCAAAAGCCCGGCCGGTGCGAGCCAGTGGATACCGAAAAACGGTGCCGGTGCGGGCATCATTCCGGATGCTCACGACCCGTCCAAGCGTCGTAATCCGACCATGCTGACCACCGACCTGTCGCTGCGATTCGACCCGATCTATGAACCGATTTCGCGGCGCTTCCTGGCCAATCCAGACCAGTTGGCCGACGCATTCGCCCGCGCCTGGTTCAAGCTGATCCACCGCGATATGGGTCCCCTCTCCCGCTACCTCGGCCCGGAAATGCCGAGCGAAGAGCTGCTGTGGCAAGACCCGATTCCAGCGGTCGACCATGCCTTGGTCAACGACAGTGACGTCGCCGCACTCAAGAGCAAACTCCTGGCCTCGGGCCTGACCGTCTCGCAGCTTGTATCAACGGCTTGGGCGGCGGCTTCGACCTTCCGTGGCTCCGACAAACGCGGCGGTGCCAACGGTGGGCGTTTGCGTCTGGCCCCGCAGAAGTTCTGGCAGGCCAACCAGCCTGAGCAATTGGCGAACGTGCTGGCGAAACTCGAAGGCATCCAAAGCGAGTTCAACAGCGGCGGCAAGAAGATCTCGCTGGCAGACCTGATCGTGCTGGCCGGTAACGCGGGCGTCGAACAGGCGGCGAAAAATGCCGGTCAAACCGTGACGGTGCCGTTCACACCAGGACGGATGGACACCTCCCAAGAGCAAACGGACGTGGAATCCTTCGGCTTCCTCGAACCCATCGCCGATGGCTTCCGCAACTACCTCAAAGGCAGATACAGCGTAGCGGCCGAGCAGCTGTTGATCGACAAGGCGCAACTGCTGACACTGACCGCGCCAGAAATGACCGCGCTCATTGGCGGCATGCGCGTGCTGAACACCAACGTCGGACAAACCAAACACGGCGTGTTCACGAAGCAGCCGGAAGCGTTGACCAACGACTTCTTCAAAAACCTGCTGGATATGGGCGTGGAATGGAAACCGGTGTCGGAGGCTAATGAGGAGTTTGAAGGCCGCGATCGCAAAACCGGCGAAGTGAAGTGGACCGGCACCCGTGTCGACCTTGTCTTCGGCTCACATGCGCAGCTGCGTGCGTTGGCGGAAGTGTATGCAACCGCTGATGCGCAGGAGAAGTTCGTCAAAGACTTCGTAGCCGCCTGGGCCAAAGTGATGGGCCTGGATCGCTTCGACCTTAAGTAACACGAGCGTTAATGCTGAAACTGCAACGCCTCCCACTGTGGAGGCGTTGTGCTTTTTGTCACTTGACGCTTCACGCCGTTAGATGGGAAAACGTGCGTGGCCCGGATGCAAGCGTTGGGTTCGGCATGAATCAAGGAAGACTCATCAACACCATGAAAACCCTACTGTGTTTGCTGATCGCCACCGGCGTCGGCACCGCGCTGCAATATGCCGGTCTCCCCCATGGCCTGTTGCTGGGCTCGATACTCGCCACCGCATTGATCGCCAGCAACTTGCGTTTTTCCCCCACGCTGCCCTTCAGCCTTGGCTACGTGCAAATCGTATTGGGGATCGCGACCGGCCTGATGTTCACCTCGTGGAACAGCCAAACGGGGGCCGCCATGTTACCCAGCCTGGGCTTCATGCTGCTGGGCCTGACGGCCCAAAGTGCCGTGGCCGGCGTGTGGCTGCTCAAGGTCTCGGGATGGAACCCGAAGGACTCCCTGTTAGCCGTGTATCCGGGCGCACTCGCCGCCGTGTTCGATTTGCTCGAGTCCGAGCGCGCGTCCAGCAAGGTGATCGTCGTGCACCTGGTGCGACTGCTGTCGATCACCGTGCTGGTCAGCTTCTGCATTCCCGGGCAGACCGACGTGGCGCTTGCCGAGAGCAGCCCGCTGCTCATGAGTACCGCGCTGACCCTGCTATCGCTGATCGCCTTGTGCCTGTTGCTCGGCCGCTTGCTGTTGCGCGTCGGCGTTCCGGCACCGTTCATGCTCACCGCGATCGTCGTCACCGGCGTCTACATCAAACTGGGCTATCTCCAGGCCTTCCACCTGCCGTCATGGAGTGTCGACACCGCCGTGGTCCTCCTCGGCGTGCTGATTGGCTCGAAATTCAAAGACATCAGCCTCGCAGAACTCGTCCGCCACGGACGAGCCGGGCTGATGGCCGTCGGCCTGATGCTGCTGATCGCAGCAGCGTTTGCCGCAGTGGCCGGACGGGTACTGGGCAGCGATCCCTTGTCGTTGTGGCTGGCGTACATGCCTGGCGCCATCGAAACCATCGCCCTCGTCGCCTTCAGTGGCGGGCTGAACGTGGTGTTCATCCTGACCCATCACCTGGTGCGAATGGTCGTGCTGCACTTTGCGCCAGCGTTGGTCGTTCAGGCGCGGCACTGGCGGGAGGATGTCTGATCGCAGAAAGGACTAAGCGGGAGAGATCGTGGCCAGGGCACCAATCAAAATGGTCAACACCAGAAATCCACCCAGGAAAATCGCCATCTTGCCCATTGGGCCTCCTACATTATGAGTTTGCGGTGCAGCCGTTGCCGCGACTGCGGAGCGTGCCGATATTGTGAGCCGGCGGCTGTGTGCGTTACAGATGCAGATGACGCAGGAAAATACGGATCAGAAAACCGAATTGGGGCTAGATCGCCTTTAAACGTCAATTCCGCCAGGATCTATTTATGCCGCTGAGTTTTCATAAAATGCACGCCAATGGCGATGACTTCGTTATTGTGGACTCGCGAAACGCGGCCAATCCAATGACAAGTACCCTGGCTCGGCGAATGGGTGATCGGAACCGAGGAATCGGATTCAATCAACTCGCGGTGGTGCTCGATTGCGATGATGCAGATGCGCGTTTGATGTTTTGGAATGCAGATGGCTCCACGCTGGATGTTTGTGGCAGCGCAACGCGGGGTGCCGCGGATATGCTGATGCGCGAATCAAATACCACTTCGATAGCGCTCCGAACCAACCGTGGCCTACTCACTTGCGAACGAACTTCGACCGGCGCAGTTTCTGTGAACATGGGGGAGCCGCTTTTCGGCTGGTCGGATATTCCCCTGGCTCTGGAACTGGATACAGCTGTTTTGCCACTTGCTGGTGACCCAACAGCGTGCAGCATGGGAAATCCGCACTGCACCTATGTTGTGGATGATCTGACGGCCATTGATATAGCGACAATCGGACCGACAATTGAAACCAACCCCCTATTCCCCCTCAGGACGAACGTACATTTCGTCCAGATCATTAACCGGAAGCACATTCGGTTGCGCATTTGGGAGCGATGGGGTGGTATTCCGCTCGGTTCAGGTTCCTGCTCTTGTGGCGCCGCTGTTAACGGAATTCGTCGTGGTTTATTAGACAACTCCGTTGAGGTTGAATGTGATGGCGGAACCGTAACGGTTCAATGGGATGGCGTGGGGCCTGTCTTTCTTATCGGACCGGTAGAGACAGCTTTTTCGGGAATGATCACGGATAGCTTATTGCACGTTTAATAGCGGCTATATCGTGATAAACGGAGGAGTTAATCATTCACGACCACTGATATCAGCTCAACAACCAACGCGACATCAGACGCGTCGTCAACGGCATCAACCCATAGACCATACTGAATGACACCACCCCGGCAACCGCAACCTTGAACAACCAGACCGGCAGACGCAGATCAGACAGTTCAAGCCCAGCCGCCAAAACCCAAGGCACAAAAACGGTCAACGGCAATACGATCATCCAGGACAGTAACCATTGCTTCCATCGCTCGACGGTTACCCGTCCTTGCAGCGGCTCGAACCAGAATTTCGAATCATCGTCAGTACGGTGGTAGTCCTGCCGCAGCCAGGGCAATGACTCGCGCAATAAGGCATGACGAACCCGGGATTCCAGCCAGGCCGTGACATGCCCCTTGCTGACAAAGCGCAGGATGATTGCGTAGCGCAAGTGCAAGCCGACCGGTTTGACCACATCCGTCGCCAGGTAACCCGGAAACTGTCGATGGGCGTCGATGGCCTTGTTCATCCATTGCTCATACAACGCCTGATACTGCGGATTGACCTCATGCACAATCACACTGACGCCAATATCGGCGTCAATGCTCATGGTTGCTGCCGCCGGAGCATGGCCCGCTGGTAGAGGCGTTCGCGCGCCAGAATCATCGGGTCGTGACTGGGTGCGATGCCATCGGGCAAGCGCCCGGGGTTGAAATCAAGGCGCTGCTGGGCAAGCTGTTGTTCCTCAGCCGGGACAAGCGCATCAAGGGTCAGAATCCCCAACTCGACTTCCTCGTGGCTGCGCGACCAAGGGATCGACCCGTCTTCGATGGCATCCCCCGGCGCCGCCAGTTGCACCACCAGACGTAACTTCACTGCCCCCCTGGCCAGTCGGGCGCCGATTTCGGCCTGCAAATAATCGGCTGGCATCGCGGCGGCTTGCTGATCACTCAATGCAGGCTCTGCCAGCAACGGCTCAATACGGTAGCGACCGATAAACGCTTCACCCTGACGGTTGCTGAACACCAGGGCATTCACGCCAAAGTATTCGACGCTGGCGTAACTGCTCGGCGCGGGCTTGGGTGCCTGAAGAAAATGCTCCGCACGTGGATGATTGGCCAGAAAGGTTTGCAGCGGCAGCGGATTCGGCGACGTGGCGACGTTGGCGGCGATGCCCTGCAAAAAACTCAGGAAGTCTTCGGGTGTGGCCACCGGAAAGCCGTTGAACGAGTGCGTCACGATGTCCGTGAACTCACCGTCCGGCAGCGTAAAGCGAACGGCCAGGCCGTGAGGACTGGCCTGCGGATCGCCGTCCTCGGTGGCTGGCACGCCGCTGAAGTTGGAGAACCTCAGCAGCACCGACTCCGGTTGCCCCTGCAAATGGGCAGCCCGGCTTAGTACGGGAGCTGATGGCGAAGCCGCAAAGGTTCCGCGTAGCAATACACCCTTGGCATGGGTCACGCGAAATCCCGGGTGATGGCCGAACGTCGCGGCGAGTGCATCAAGTAAAGCGTCGTAAAGTCTGTCCTGGGACATGGGGGCACTTCTCATGGGCGACACATTATTCTGGTTGGCGGCAAAGGCAGAGGACGCGGCAAGCGTCCCTGCCAGCAGCATGCCGATCAACAATCGGGGTGGCTGCATTGGATTCAGCCTTGACGCAGGCCAGGATTGAGGGCGATGTGTTTGTACTCGACAAAGTCATCCATGGCCGCCACGCCGTTGAGGCGCCCCTGCC
This sequence comes from Pseudomonas rossensis, assembly GCF_039888995.1. Lineage (NCBI taxonomy): Bacteria > Pseudomonadati > Pseudomonadota > Gammaproteobacteria > Pseudomonadales > Pseudomonadaceae > Pseudomonas > Pseudomonas rossensis. The sequence goes on from NZ_JBBWCB010000077.1 coordinate 19,902, forward strand.
CCGACTGTTTGAAACCCCCTTCTTCGAACTCGTCGTAGACCACGGCCCAGTCGTTGACCCACACCGTGCCCGCCTCCAGTTCGCGAGCCACCCGCAGCGCGCGGTCGACATCGCGGGTCCAGACACTGGCCGCCAGACCGAACTCGCTGTTGTTGGCCAGTTCGATCGCCTCGGCTTCGCTGTCGAAGACCTGCAGCGTCAGCACCGGGCCGAAAGTTTCGCGCTGGACGATCGCCATCTCGGGGTCGCTGACCCGCAGCAGCGTCGGGCGATAGAACGCGCCCTTGGCCAAAGGCCCCTCGGTCACCGGGCCACCGCGAACGATGACCTGGGCACCGGCGGTAATCGCCTCCTTCACGATTTGATTGACCCGTTGCACGTTGGGCTTATCGATCAACGGACCCATTTCGCTGGCTGAATCCGCGGCGGGCCCCACACGCACGGCTTCCAGTCGCTCGGCCAGACGCTCGGTCAACGCCGTGGCGATATCGCGTTGCACCAGCAGCCGCGAACCGGTCATGCAGAACTGACCGGCGAATACCGTCAGGGCTTTCACCAGAGTGGGTACTGCGGCATCAAGGTCGGCGTCGTTAAACACCAACATGGGTGTTTTCCCGCCCAACTCCAGGCCAAAACGCTTGAGGTGTTGCGCCCCCACGGCTGAAATCGCCCGGCCGGTGGTGGTGCTGCCGGTAAAACTGATCACCGGAACCCGGGGTGATTCCACCAGGTGGATGGAGCCGGCCGCGCCCTGCTCGCTGAACAGGTTGATGACGCCGCGCGGCAGCGACAGCGCCTCGCTCATGATCCGGGCCACCAGGCAGTTGGTCTGCGCGGTTTGCCCGGGCATTTTGATGACCGTGGTGCAACCGGCCGCCAGCGCCGGTGCCAGTGAGCGAATCATCAGCACCACCGGCGAGTTCCACGGCACGATGATGCCCGCCACGCCTACCGCCTGACGAATCACCAACGATAGCTTGCCGAGTCGGGGCTCGGCCGCTCGACCGTATTCGGCACGCGCCAGGGCGGCGTAATAGCGCAACTTGGAGGGCACCATGCCGACCTCGAACTCGGCTTCGGGTCGGATCTTGCCGTTTTCCAGCGCGAGGGTATCGATCAGCTCATCGGCGTTGCGCTCGAAGGCGTCCGCCAACTCCAGCAACACCTGAGCGCGCAATTGGCGGTCATCTTTCCAGGGTGTTTCGGCAAACGCCCGTTGCGCCGCTTCAATCCCTTGTTGCGCTTCGTTCAAGCCTCCTTCGGCGTATCGACCAATCAGCTCGTAGGTCGCAGGGTCGATGGAGTCTTTGTAAACACCGGAGTCCAGCCATTGGCCGTCGATCCAGTTCAAAACCGGGGTGCTGTTCATAGAGGCAGGTTCCTGAGGGTCAAGCGTAAAGACGGGCAATGTGCTCGGCGGTGGCAATCACGGTGATGTTGGTGGCGACGGATGGCACGTCGGGGAAGACCGACGCGTCCACGACGCGCAGCCCCTGCACACCGATGACCCGCGCTTGCAGGTCGACCACCGCTCGCGTATCCCCTGGCTTGCCCATCGGGGCCGTCGAGGTCGGGTGGTGATAGGTGTCGAGACTGGCTTTGACACTGGCCAGCAAGGCCTCGTCCGAATCGTTGCCTTGACCGGGGTTGAGCTCGGAATGGATCAACGAATTCAGAGGCCCCGTGGTGCCGATTTTGCGGGCCAGACGGATGCCATCCAGCAGGCGCTGGCGATCCTTGGGCTCGGCGAGAAAATTCAGGTCGATGTTCGGTGCCACGAACGGATCGCGACTGGCCAGCGTCACCTTGCCCCGAGACAGTGGCCGGGTCAGGGCTACCGCGAGCACGAAGCCAACGCCGGTCGGGCTCTGATCATGAGGGAACAAATGGGTGGCCGTGATATGCAGATCCAGCTCGCCATTCTCGGCAGAACGGCTGTGGGTCCAAAGTTTGGCCCCGATGGCGGGCGACTGGCTGCCGATCAGGTCAGGCCTGGCGGCATAGGCGTTGTAATAGAACGGGTGATCCACCAGGTTCTGCCCGACCGCCAGCTCAGCGACTTGTGGAATCTGCAAGGCTCGCAGGTCCTCGCCAGGACCAATGCCGGAACGCAACAGGATCGCGGCACTGCCGTAGCTGCCAGCCGACAGGATGACTTCACCGGCCAGCAGCTTCTCACCGTTGCCCAGTTGCACACCGACCGCACGAGTACCGTCGAACAGCACTTTGTCCACCAGGCTGTCGGTGCGGATATGCAGGTTGTCGCGTGCGCGCACCTCATCGGTGAGATACGCCATGCCGGTGTTGACCCGCACGCCATTGACAATGTTCATCGGGTACGGACCCACGCCGTGGGCGTCAGCGCCGTCAAAGTCCTCAATCACCCTGTAGCCGTTGGCGAAGGTCGCGTAGATGAAGGCCCGCTGCATGGGGGTGACATCGGCCTTGCCCAATTGATGCACCGGCAGCGGCCCTTCATGGCCGTGCGACGGGCTGGCACCACCGCTGTGGGTTTCCAGTTTTTTGAACGAAGGCAGCAGCTCTTCATAGCTCCAGCCAGGCAGATCCCAGCGCTTGAAGTCGCTGGCACGGGCGCGGATGGCCACCGCGCCATTGATCGCCGAACTGCCTCCCAGCACCTTGCCGCGCAAGGCGCCGATGGGATGATCGATGTAGCCCGGTCGGGTCTTGTAACCCCATTCGAACTCAGGATTGGCATTGGCACCGACGATGTCACTGCTGGCAATGATCTCGGGGTAATTGTGCGAACTGTAGCTGTGGCCCGCCTCAAGCAATACCACCTGACGCTGGTTGTTCTCGCTCAAACGACGGGCCAAAACCGCACCTGCCGAGCCACCGCCGACAATGATCACATCAACCGGGGCGCTGTGAGCGGCACGCTTGCCGGTACTACCGCTTGACTCCAACGCCTGCGCCAAACCACTGCCCGCCGCCAGCGTAGCGGCAGCCACAACACCGCCGGCCAGAACAGCACGGCGAGCAGGATTGTTAAGGGTACTCTTCATCCGTCTTCTTCCCTGTCAGACGCCAGATTGCGTCTGTTGGGAAAAAGCATATGGGAGGGTGCGCAGACTCATAAGCCGGCAAAAGACGATTCCACGTTTCGTTATTCTCGAACGAATCAACGCTGTGGTTGCGAGTGAGCCGTCAGCATTTGCTCCCACACCGGCGGGCTACCGATCTGTTCGATGAGGAAGTTGATCAGCGCCTGAAGCTTGGGCGAAGCTCGCTGAGATCGCCGGTAAACCGCCGAGATATTGCCGCCTCGAGGGGCATAAGGCGCGAGCACCTCCTTAAGCTCACCGGCGACAATCGCCTGCGCCGCCAGGAAGGTCGGCAAAATCGCCAGGCCCATACCAGCCTTGGCGGCTTCCAAAAGTTGATGGCCATTATTGGTGCGCATACGGCAACGGACACGGAATGATTCCAAGGTGTTGTTCACCGGCAGCGTCCACATGCCGTGGGGTTCGCGATTCACATAGAGCATGGCGAAATGCTGGGCCAGCTCTTGCGGGGTTTGCGGTGTGCCGTGAGCGGCCAGGTACTCCGGACTCGCACAAATGATGTGCCGGTTGGGCGTAATGGTCTTGGCGACCAGCGTGGAGTCAGGCAACTCGCCGATGCGGATGGCCGCGTCATACTGCTCTTCGTGCAGGTTGACGTGGCGGTCATCAAACTCGACGTCCAGCCGCAACTCAGGGTAACGCACCGCGAATGACGACAGAATCGGCGTCAGGTAGCGAATGCTGAAGGCCATCGGCGCTGCAAGCCGCAGGACCCCGCGCAAACTCGATTGAAACGCCAACACTGCATCTTCGGCATCTTCGACATCGGCCAGAATACGTACGCAATAACTGTGAAACACCTCGCCCGACTCAGTCAGCCGGGCCTGACGACCACGCTCCAACAAGATGCTGCCCAGGCGCTTTTCCAATTGCTGGATCCGCAGGCTAACCATTGACTTGGCGATACCCAAACGCCGGGCGGCTTCGGAAATACTGCCGGTGTCCACCACCATGACGAAAGAATGCATCTCGGACAGTTTGTTCAAGTTTTGGTAATCCAAAGAAAAGTCGGGGGGCATACCTTTCAGATGGCATGCCCCCTCAAGGTTTTTTATGCGGACTGGAGGGATTTTTTAATGGCATCGGACAACTTTTCCGCCGTCATGATGACGGTCGGGTTCAAGTTGATCAGCGGGATCTCGGGAAAAATAGACGCATCAATAACGCGCAGCCCTTCTATGCCGTAAACGCGCCCTTCCTCATCCACCACGGCGTTTGGGTCATCCGGCAACCCCATCGGGGCCGTCGAACAAGGGTGCTGCAAAGTGCCCACACCTTTTGCCAGCGCGGCACTAATTTGCTCATTACTGTCGTCAGTGGATGAGCCTGGATAGAGCTCTTCCACGATGATGCTTTTAAGCGGTTCGGTGTTGGCCAGTTTTCTGGCCAGACGGAAACACTCAATCATCCTGTTCATATCATCCTCACTGCTCAGATGATTCAGTTCGATCACAGGTGCCTCTTCGGGATCGCGACTTTTCAAACGCAGGCGGCCGTGGGACGTGCAATGCATCAGTTCCAGGCCCAGCGAGAACGCGACACCGGTCGGACTGCTGGCGGGATCGAGCAAATGCGAGGGAGAAATAGCGATATCCAGTTCTTTATCCGAACCGGCATAAGATGAGTGGGTCCACAACTGCGCCCCCACCACCGGATGATCCTGCCCCTTCAACGCTTCTGTTCCACTGAAATTCATCCAGAAGAACGCATGATCGAGCAGTCGAACACCGACCGGCGCCTCTTTGACCAAGGGAACATCCAATGCTTCAAGGTCTGCCCTGGGGCCGATACCTGAACGTAGAAGAATGGCAGCAGAGCCATAGGCGCCAGCACAAAGAATGACTTCTCTGCCGTGGACTTTTTCACCTCCAGCCAACAGCACGGACTGAACCTTGCTGCCTTCAATCAACACTTTGTCGATGAGGCTTTGATCCAGGATTGTCAGGTTTTGGCGAGCGCGTACTTCACGGGTGAGATAGGCCATCCCGGTGTTAACGCGCACACCGTTGATGACGTTCATTGGAATGGGGCCGGCGCCGTTATTGGCCTCTGGGTCATTAAAGTCGTCAACTTTGTTGGCTCCGCAAGCCCATGCCGCCTCGACCATTGCGCGCTGTACAGGAGTGATGTACTCCAATGACATTTGGTGAATCGGCAGCGGCCCGCTGCGGCCGTGCCATTCTTCTTCACCGTGCGGGGTGCGCTCCATTTTTTTGTAATAGGGCAGCACCTCTTCAAAGCTCCAGCCTTTCAGGCCTTTGGCAGTGAAGCGCGCAAAGTCAAAAGGCAAGGCCCGGCAGGCAACGGCGCCATTGATGGCAGAACTTCCGCCCAGTACTTTTCCACGCGGGGTGTAGACCGCTTGCGGTTGATCAACCGGTGTTGCGAAATACCCCCACTCATAACGTCCATCCGCGTTGGCGGCGATGATATTGCTGCTGTAGATCGCTTCTGGATATTCATCGGGTTCAAAGGCTCGACCCGCCTCAACCAACAGAACACTAAGTTGTTGGTCTTCCGACAAACGTGCCGCCAATACGGCGCCGGCAGAACCGCCACCCAGAATGACAAAGTCGAATACCTTGCTATTTACAGTCATCTTTCATATCCCTATTTATTGATCTAGCGACTTTGATTTACATCACAGGTCATGTTCAGCGCGTGGTGTTCAGCGCTTCGGTAATGACCTTGGCCACGTCTGCCGGGCGGGACTGATGCGGCACATGGCTGGTGGGCAGCGCCGTCGTTGTGGCATTTATTTTCCTGGCCAGTGCGCGCTGAAGTTCAGGTGCAATCATGCGATCGCGCTCACTGACGATGTACCACGATGGCTTCTGCTTCCACGCGGCCACGCTGATGCGTTCGTCGAACGCTCGGGCATTGATGGCGCCTTGCGTGGAGGCCATCAATCGGGCCTGCGCGGCGGGCACGTCCGGGGCAAAATCCTGCTCCATACCATGCTGCGTGAGCGACAGATACCCGGCCTTGTCGGCCACAAATTCGCGCATGCCCGGCGACGGCGGATAGTCTTTGCCGAGCTCACCCGTGGTCTGCCCGACGTCCGGGGCGAAGGCGGCCACGTAAACCAGCGCCGCTACCTTGTCACTGGCACCGGCTTCAGTGATCACACTGCCGCCCCACGAATGCCCGACCAGCACCACTTTGCCCGGCGCCGTTTCAATAGCGCGACGGGTTGTGACCACATCATCGGCCAGTGAATTCAAACCGTTCTGCACGGCCCGTACTTGCACTCCCTTGGCCTGTAACAAGGTGATCACCTTCGCCCAGTCAGAACCGTCGGCAAACGCCCCATGCACCAGCACAACGGAAGGATCATTTGCAGCATTGGCACAACACACCGAACCCAGTGCGGCCAAACCCAAAGACATGGCGAGAACTGTCCTGCGTAACATCTGTATCTCCTTAAGTGAACCAACCAAACAGCGGCAATCTAGCCGCCGTGTTGCCTGGTCAACTAGGCCCCAATAGTTGGTTTCTCTTTCCCATACAGTGGACGATCCTTCTTGTATAGTTGGCCTCCTTTGGCTGAATGAACGTCGCCCAGTGCTCGATCTCAATGACCTTCAGTACTTTGTTATGGTGGTGGACCACGGTGGCTTCGCGCCGACTGCTCGGGCGCTAGGCATTCCAAAATCCAACCTCAGCCGACGGATCGCACTGCTCGAAGAAAGACTCGGTGTGCGCTTGATCATCCGTAACACCCGCAGTTTCAAAGTGACGGAACTAGGGCTGACGTACTACGCCCATTGCCGTTCAATGCTCAAGGAAGCAGAAGCCGCTGAAGCGGCCATTGCCATGACCCGCTCAGAACCTGGCGGCTTGCTGCGCGTCACCTGCCCGACGGTGTTACTGGAAGAGTGCGTAGGCAGCATGATCACGCGATTCATGGCCATGCACCCGCGTGTCGAAGTGCATCTGGAAGCCAGCGACCGTCAAGTAGACGTGGTGGCCGAGGGCGTTGATCTGGCACTGAGAGTACGCCCGCCTCCCCTTCAGGACTCGGACCTGGTTAACCGGGTTATGTCCCAGCGGCCACAATGTTTGGTGGCAAGTCCCGCGCTACTGCAGCGCCTGGGTGAGCCTGAAAAACCGGAAGACCTGTCACGCTTCCCCAGCGTCCATCACGGCAGTCCGCAACGTGATTACAGCTGGACGTTGTTTCATCAGGATGGCGCGGAATTTACGATTCAACACCGTCCGCATCTCATCACCAAAGGACTGCCCATGCTGCGATGCGCGGCGCTGGACAGCGTCGGCATTGCGCAGATGCCTATGTCCCTGGTGCACGACTACATTGATCGCGGGCAACTGGTGATGATTTTGCCAGACTGGGCGCCGAGGACGGAGATGATTTATGCCGTGTTTGCGAGCAGGCATGGGATGCTGCCGTCGATGCGGATGTTGATCGATTTCATGGTGGAGCAATTCAAGTTGCTGGATGACCCGGCGCGAGGGATGCGGGTGAGTCCACTGGTTTGATGTCTTGTCTCAGGAACCTGGATAAACTTTAAATCATTCGCCCAGCGACAGCCGCATCCGGCAATGACGCCACCGATTCAGCCATAGGACTACATATAACCGATGAACATCGCACACAAAAAAATTTGGCCGATTATTCTAATCAGCACTGTCATGATCGCGACATTACAAATCTTATTAAACGAAGCCATGATCCAAATCGCGCAGGCTCAATTCGGCAATATTCCTGCACAGTTGATCATGGATATTTCTCTGACCATCGCGGCCCATTCGGCCCTGATTGCAATCGTGCCGGTGATACTAGGAGTGTTTAGCAAGACCGCCGCAAGCTATGTCACCCTCACTATTCTTCTTTCACTCTATTCGACCATCACCACGGGCATGAATGCCATCGCCCCTATGGTGGTTGTTACAGTTGTTTCTTTTTTGATTTTTTATGCGTGGACGAGGGCACGGCAAATTCTTGAGTTCTTGCGTATAAAATAAGGATCAAGCGCAAGAATGGATAGAAAGCCTGGAGTTGATGTGCGGCGATGAGGGAATCTGACTTGCCACAAAACACTTGTCTGCTTTGAGCATTTCGTAACCTGCAAGACCAGAATTTCAGACATAAAAAAGCCCACTGACCGTCACCGGCTCAGTGGGCTTTTTTACTGCGAGTCGCGTTGAAACAACGCCCTAACCTACTCCTGCGGATCTACCTGATCCAGCACCCGATTCACCAGCAACTCTGCCAGGGAAATCATCTGCTGGATGGCTAGCGCCATATTGCATTGCGGGGGCCGGTGAGACTGAACGCCAATTCGCCAATTCGCTGGCCATGACATTGGCTGAAGTACAAAAACCGGGACTACAAAAACCGGGACAGATTTATTTTTCAGAATAATGGTGACGGATTATTTTTTCCCGGGGCGTCAGACATTCAGTTTGAACACTACTAATGCTATACATCCTGCACTCCAACAAAAGTAGAACCCTCGATGCCCAAAAGGTACTACCACGAAATCCGGCTTTCTCCTGACGAAGAAGGCCAACTGCTCCCCTCCTGCATCCCCCTCGGCCCCACCGGAGATGCCGCCCGCAACCTGAACGAGCCTGGCAGTGAATGCGTGTGGGTTTTCTGTAAGCGCTCCATGAAGCCCACATTCCAAGCCGAAACCTGATGTCCGATGCTGTGCTCCCGATTTCTTTCTGGAGCCAGTCCGTCATGATGCGCCCCGACGCCAAAGTCGAAAAAGTGT
>NZ_JBBWCB010000078.1:0-28722 GCF_039888995.1 Pseudomonas rossensis
ACCGCATTCAGCAACGTCGGCACGATAAACCCGGCACCGCCCGCCCCTGCGCTGACACTCTCAATCCAGTGATGAACCACCGGCACGCCGTGGGTGAGAATTCCGCCACCCACCAGGAACATCGCCGCCGTGCCGATCACCGACAGGCTTTTCATCATGTACGGCGCCGCACGCAGGATCCCGCTGCCAATGCTTTTGGCCATCTGTCCAGGCTTCTGAGTCAGCCACAAGCCGAGGTCGTCGAGTTTGACGATGCCGGCCACCAGGCCATACACGCCAATGGTCATGACGATGGCAATGCCCGAGAGGACGATGACTTGCTGGGTCAGCGGAGCATCCGCCACGGTGCCCAGGGTGATTGCGATGATTTCAGCAGAGAGAATGAAGTCGGTGCGGATGGCGCCTTTGATCTTGTCCTGCTCGAACGCCACCAGATCGACCGCCGGATCAGCCACGGCCTCAACCAGCTCTGCATGCTCGGCCTGGTCTTCAGCCTTGCTGTGCAGGAATTTATGGGCCAGTTTTTCGAAACCTTCGAAACACAGGTAAGCACCGCCGATCATCAACAACGGTGTGACCAGCCACGGAATGAATGCACTGATGGCCAAGGCCGACGGCACCAGGATCAGCTTGTTGAGAAAAGAGCCCTTGGCCACCGCCCACACCACCGGGAATTCCCGCTCGGCACGCACACCGGAAACCTGTTGGGCATTGAGCGCCAGATCGTCGCCGAGCACGCCAGCAGTCTTCTTGGCGGCCATTTTGGTCATCAACGCCACATCGTCGAGTACCGCGGCAATGTCATCGATCAGCAACAGCAAACTGCTTCCTGCCATGAATCAGGTTTCCTTCTTGAATGAATGCCGCGCAGCATAACGCGGTCGGGTGCCGCACGGGGCATTCTTGAGCGCCGCGCGAGGCCGGTGCTACCATGCGCAACCGCCAGAACAGGCAAGGAACCCCCTGGTTTATGAGCACTATCCGCGAGCGCAACAAACAACTGATCCTGCGTGCCGCCAGTGAAGAATTTGCCGACAAGGGCTTCGCTGCGACCAAAACCAGTGACATCGCAGCCAAGGCGGGATTGCCCAAGCCCAACGTCTACTACTACTTCAAATCCAAGGAAAACCTCTACCGCGAGGTCCTGGAAAGCATCATCGAACCGATTCTGCAGGCCTCGACACCGTTCAACGCCGACGGCGCGCCCAGTGAAGTGCTGAGCGGCTACATCCGCTCGAAAATCCGCATCTCCCGCGACCTGCCCTTTGCCTCCAAGGTTTTTGCCAGCGAAATCATGCACGGCGCCCCGCACCTGAGCGCCGATCTGGTTGAACGGCTCAACGGCCAGGCCAAGCACAACATCGACTGCATCCAGACCTGGATCGACCGCGGCCAGATCGCCCCGATCGACCCCAACCACCTGATGTTCAGCATCTGGGCCGCGACCCAGACCTATGCCGACTTCGACTGGCAGATTTCCGCGGTAACCGGAAAGGCCAAGCTCGATGAGGCCGATTATGAAGCGGCGGCGCAGACGATTATCCGGTTGATACTCAAGGGGTGTGAGCCTGACCGGTAGACCGAGTCGTCCCCATCGCCAGCAGGCTGGCTCCCACACTCGATCTCCAACACACCGAAGATCCCCTGTGGGAGCGGGCTTGCTCGCGAATGGGGCAACACGGTCCTCAGACTAAAGCCAAATGGCGTCCCACAGCGGATAGTCGCCAAGCTTCTCCACCAGTCCCGCCCGCAATGGGTTGGCGACAACATATCGGGCGAGCTTCACCAAATCCTCATCTCGCCGCAACGCATGATCATGAAAACTCTGCTGCCAAAGACTGCCCGTTCTACCCGTGACGGAATTGATTGTTCGAGTACTCAACGATTTGGTCTGGCACATCAATTGGCCCAGTGACCCTTTTTGCAATTGAATCAACCAATGAAAATGATCGGGCATGACCACAAAGGCCAAAGAGTCGGCAACCCCCTGATCCTGTGCTTGTTTGAATTGATGCACGACCATCCTGCCCAAGGTGTAATCCCTGAAAACAGGCTCTCGCTTGAGGGTGTTGGCAGTCAGAAGATAGATGCGATTTTGCTCGGCATAGCGGCCGATGCGCAGGCGATGCGAAGCTGACAGCTCAGGCATTCCTTTGCCTCTCTCATGGATGAATTCATGAAAAGGCTAGATCAGTGAACTGAAGACAGAGAGGCAGACTTTTAGCTGGATGTGTCCGGGAGATTGCCTTCGCGAGCAAGCCCGCTCCCACAGTGGTTTGGAGGTGTTCAGACATTTTGTGTCCACCATAATCCCAGTGTGTGTGGGGCTTGATGATCTTTATTTTGAAGGCATATTGAAAGACAGCTGAATTCCCACAGCTTTAGGCCATGCGATGCCCTACAGGAACACCGCGACCCGTTTTAGGCCAAGGGTTCTTTCCACTCAGTTCGGTCTCGGATCATGGCGTTCAGCCGTATCAGCAGCACGCGCATACAGGCGATGAGCGCTACTTTTGCGCATTTGCCCTTACGACGCAGTGCGTCATACCGCGCTTTGAACCCAGGCTGTCGCTGAATCACCACCCAGCACGCCATGTACATCGCGCGACGCGCAGCAAACCTGCCGCCGCTAATATGGCGCGGACCTTCATGCTTGCCGCTGTCATCGTTGTAGGGGGCTATGCCTGCCAGCGCTGCAATCTCGCGCCGTCCAACCTCGCCCAGCTCAGGCAAATAGGCCATTAAGCTGGCTGCCGTCACGAGTCCTATTCCCTTGACCGAGCACAAACGGGCTGTTTTATCACTGTCCAGGTCTTGGGCACTTTGACGGATCAACTTCTCTATCGACTTTATTGCTTGGCATAAATAGTCGATATGCCTCTGCAGACAGGGTTTTACCCGGTCTACAGAGGCTGTTTTGAGGCGCCGAATATCATCGCTTTGCTGCTGAACAAAGTTTTCACGCTGCTGTACCAGCGCACGCAAATTGTCCTGTTCAGGGCTGGTGATGCGGTTGCTTGGCGACTTTATGACTTCTGCAAACTGCGCGAGAAGTCGCGCATCTATCGGGTCGGTTTTAGCGTGCTGCCCCATCGCCTTGGCAAAGTTCTTGGCGCGACGAGGGTTGATCCGCAAGACTTCGAAGCCCGCGGCCTGAAGCGCTTTCATGGCCTCTCGCTCATAGCCGCCGGTGGCTTCCAGCAATACGCGGTTGACCTGGTAGCGCTTTAGCCAATCAATCAGCGCAAGGAAGTCACTGGCGGTATTGAGGTAACTCGCGCCAACGTCTTGCGGGTTAATCCGAACCTCAAGAGTATCTTTGGCAACGTCGATGCCTGCGCAGGAAAACATAGCTGAATCCTCTTACACTCAAAGGTGAGAGCACTCTGGCTGGGCACCACGCTTGTAAATGTTCGAGGTAGGCTCGTTCAACTGTTCGGGCTCAATAACCAGAGTGGAGAGGTGAATGGCAGCATGGGCTCCCACACGTGCTTTAAGCACTCCGGGCATTCAGCTTGCCATTCACCGCTCTCATCCTCAGTCTAATTCCTGCGCAAGACACAAGCGGGCTTGCTCGCGAAAGCGGTAGATCAATCAACAAAAATATTAGGCAGTCACCCCCGCATCCGCCCGCAACCCCAACGCCTCAATCGCGTTGATCGCACATTGCTCATCAACATCAGAAAGATCACCGCTAATACCAACAGCCCCCAGCACATTCCCTTCCTGATCCCGAATCAAAACGCCGCCCGGTGCCGGGACGACGCTGCCCTGCCCCAGACTATTCAAAGCGGCGATAAACGCCGGTCGTTGTTGTGCGTCCAACGCCAGCAGGCGTGAGCCTTTGCCCAGGGCGATGGCGCCCCAGGCTTTGCCGATGGCGATCTGCGGGCGCAGCAGGCTGGCGCCGTCTTCACGCTGCAGGGTGACCAAGTGTCCACCCGCATCCAGTACTGCGATGGTCAATGGAGCCGCGGAGATTGCACGCCCGGCGGAAATAGCCTGATTGGCCAGGTTGACTGCGACTTTCAAGGTTAAAGCGCTCATGGTGCCGTCCTCATTTTGTTATAGGGAAAGCTGCTGGACTGCTTTTTGTTCAGAAGTCCGATGCAACAAATAGAACACAATGAGTTATTTTTTTGTATACAATAATTTTCGAAAAGCGCCACATGCGACGAAAAGCCACAGTAGATCGGGCTTCCGACGAATGAAACGTCCGCTTGAGAAAATGGATTGACCTGCGCCGTCCGCCGTGAATACACTCTGCGCAAAGCCACTTGTATACAATTACAAAACGTAAGAGGCACAAAACAATGAGCAAAATGAGAGCAATCGAAGCCGCCGTTCTGGTGATGCGCCGTGAAGGGGTTGATACCGCTTTTGGCATCCCGGGCGCCGCGATCAACCCGCTGTACTCCGCCTTGCAGAAGGTCGGTGGCATCGATCACGTCCTCGCTCGCCACGTTGAAGGCGCCTCGCACATGGCCGAGGGCTACACCCGCACCAAGGCCGGCAACATCGGCGTGTGCATCGGCACTTCCGGCCCGGCCGGTACCGACATGGTCACCGGGCTCTACAGCGCCTCGGCCGACTCGATCCCGATTCTTTGCATTACCGGCCAGGCCCCCCGCGCCCGTATGCACAAGGAAGACTTCCAGGCGGTCGACATCACCTCGATCGTCAAGCCAGTGACCAAGTGGGCAACCACCGTCATGGAACCGGGCCAGGTGCCTTACGCGTTCCAGAAAGCCTTTTACGAAATGCGCTCCGGCCGTCCAGGCCCGGTGCTGATCGATCTGCCGTTCGACGTGCAGATGGCTGAAATCGAATTCGACATCGACGCCTACGAACCACTGCCGCTGGCCAAGCCAACCGCTAACCGCGTGCAAATCGAGAAGGCCCTGGCCATGCTCGATCAGGCCGAGCGTCCGTTGCTGGTGGCCGGTGGCGGCATCATCAATGCCGACGCCAGCGAATTGCTGGTGGAGTTCGCCGAGCTGACCGGTATCCCGGTGGTCCCGACCCTGATGGGCTGGGGCACCATTCCGGACGATCACCCGTTGATGGTCGGCATGGTCGGTCTGCAAACCTCGCACCGCTACGGCAACGCCACGATGCTCAAATCCGACCTGGTGCTGGGTGTCGGTAACCGCTGGGCCAACCGTCACACCGGTTCGATCGACGTTTACACCGAAGGCCGCAAATTCATTCACGTCGACATTGAACCGACCCAGATCGGTCGCGTGTTCACCCCGGACCTGGGCATCGTTTCCGACGCCGCTGCCGCGCTGACCGTGTTCATCGAAGTCGCTCGCGAATGGCAAGCCGCCGGCAAGCTGAAAAACCGCAGCGCCTGGCTGCAAGACTGCCAGCAGCGCAAAGCCAGCCTGCATCGCAAGACTCACTTCGACAACGTGCCGGTCAAACCGCAGCGCGTTTACGAAGAGATGAACCAGGTGTTCGGCAAGGACACGTGCTACGTCAGCACCATCGGTCTGTCGCAGATTGCCGGCGCGCAGTTCCTGCACGTCTACAAACCGCGTCACTGGATCAACTGCGGTCAGGCAGGTCCTCTGGGCTGGACCATTCCGGCAGCGCTGGGCGTGGTCAAGGCTGATCCGACCCGCAAGGTTGTGGCGTTGTCGGGCGACTATGACTTCCAGTTCATGATCGAAGAATTGGCGGTGGGCGCGCAGTTCAAGCTGCCGTACATCCACGTGGTGGTGAACAACTCCTACCTGGGGCTGATCCGTCAGGCTCAGCGCGGTTTTGACATGGACTACTGCGTGCAGCTGTCCTTCGATAACCTGAACGCTCCGGAACTCAACGGTTACGGCGTCGACCACGTCGCGGTCGCCGAAGGCCTGGGCTGCAAGGCGCTGCGTGTATTCGAACCGGGTCAGATCCAGCCTGCCCTGCGCAAGGCTCAGGAGCTGATCGAAGAGTTCAAGGTGCCGGTGATCGTCGAGATTATTCTGGAGCGTGTGACCAACATTTCCATGGGCACCGAGATCAACGCCGTCAACGAATTCGAAGACCTGGCGCTGGTCGGCAACGATGCGCCAACGGCGATTTCGTTGCTGGATTAAGTTGACCTGATACCTGTAGCAGCTGCCGAGGCACGAGGCTGCGTTGCGTGTCCGCAGGACCGCTCGGGGGCCGCTTCGCAGCCCAACGCAGCCTCGTACCTCGGCAGCTGCTACAGGCACCTATTTTTACAGGAGACCACCATGCCGCGTTTCGCAGCCAACCTGTCCATGCTGTTCACCGAGCAGGATTTTCTTGCCCGTTTTGAAGCTGCCGCCAAGGCCGGCTTCAGTGGTGTCGAATACCTGTTCCCTTACGACTTCAGCTCCGCCGAGATCAAAGCCAAGCTCGATGCCAATGGCTTGACCCAAGTGCTGTTCAACCTGCCGGCCGGTGACTGGGCCAAGGGCGAACGCGGTATCGCGTGCCTGCCGGACCGGATTGAAGAGTTCCGCGCCGGTGTCGACCTGGCGATTGCCTACGCGAAAGTGTTGGGCAACACCCAGGTCAACTGCCTGGCCGGTATTCGTCCACAAGGCGTCGACGATGCCACCGTGGAAAAAACCTTCGTCGCCAACCTCAAGTACGCCGCCGACAAGCTGCAAGCGACGGGCATCAAACTGGTGATGGAAGCGATCAACACCCGCGACATCCCGGGTTTCTACCTGAACAACACGGCGCAAGCCCTGTCGATTCGCGAACAGGTCGGCAGCGCCAATCTGTTCCTGCAATACGACATCTACCACATGCAAATCATGGAGGGCGACCTGGCCCGCACCATGGCTGCGCACCTGGGCGAGATCAATCACGTGCAATTGGCGGACAACCCAGGACGCAACGAACCGGGCACCGGTGAAATCAACTACCGCTTCCTGTTCGAACACCTGGACCGCATCGGTTATCAGGGTTGGGTTGGCTGTGAATACAAGCCGCTGACCACTACTGAAGCAGGTTTGGGCTGGTTGAAAACCCATAACGCAATCTAACCGAACATGACATCCCTGTAGGAGCTGCCGAAGGCTGCGATCTTTTGACTTTGCCTTTCAAGATCAAGATCGACAGATCGCAGCCTTCGGCAGCTCCTACAGAGGGCCACATAAAAAAAGAGGAATTTCTCATGGCTAAAATCGGATTTATCGGCACCGGCATCATGGGCCACCCAATGGCGTTGAACCTGCAGAAAGCCGGTCACAGCCTGTTCCTGTCGGCGCATCACGATCCCGCGCCGGCTGACCTGATTGCCGGTGGCGCCGTCGCCCTGGCGAACCCGAAAGAAGTCGCGCAAGAAGCCGAATTCATCATCGTCATGGTGCCGGATACTCCGCAGGTCGATGACGTGTTGTTCCGCGCCGACGGCGTTGCGGCCGGTGTCGGCAAAGGCAAAATCGTGATCGACATGAGCTCGATCTCACCGACCGCCACCAAAGCCTTCGCCGCCAAAATCAATGAAAAAGGCGCTCAGTACCTCGATGCGCCAGTGTCTGGCGGTGAAGTCGGCGCCAAGGCTGCGACCCTGAGCATCATGGTCGGCGGCGACGCTGACGCTTTTGAACGTGTTCTGCCGCTGTTCCAGGCGATGGGCAAGAACATTACCCTGGTCGGTGGCAACGGCGACGGTCAAACCGCGAAAGTGGCGAACCAGATCATCGTGGCGCTGAACATCCAGGCCGTGGCCGAAGCGCTGCTGTTTGCGTCGAAAAACGGTGCCGATCCAGCCAAGGTCCGTGAAGCGCTGATGGGCGGTTTCGCGTCCTCGAAAATCCTCGAGGTGCACGGTGAGCGCATGATCAAAGGCACCTTCGATCCAGGCTTCCGCATCAGCCTGCACCAGAAGGACCTGAACCTGGCCCTGGCGGGTGCTCGCGAGCTGGGCATCAACCTGCCGAACACCGCCAACACCCAACAAGTGTTCAGCACCTGCGCGGCCATCGGCGGCAGCAACTGGGACCACTCGGCACTGATCAAGGGCCTGGAACACATGGCGAATTTCTCGATTCGCGATAAATAAGCCCTGACACAAAACCCTGTGGGAGCGAGCCTGCTCGCGAAGAATTCACCGCGGTGTTCCTGACAAACCGCGGTGCCTGATTCGCGAGCAGGCTCGCTCCCACAGGAGATCGAGTCGCCCTCCAATAACAAGAAATCCGGGAGCCCGCCATGTCGGTCGATCCGCAACAATTCCTGCGCGAGCTGTTTGCCACAGCCATCGACGCGGCCCATCCGCAGCAAGTCCTCGAAGCCCATTTGCCCAAAGATCGCAGCGGTCGGGTAATCGTCATCGGCGCCGGCAAAGCCGCCGCGGCCATGGCCCAAGTGGTGGAGCGTTGCTGGCAGGGTGAAGTATCAGGTTTAGTGGTGACGCGTTACGGTCACGGCGCCCCGTGTGAAAAAATCGAAGTGGTTGAAGCCGCTCACCCGGTGCCAGATGCTGCCGGTCTGGCGGTCGCCAAACGCGTGTTGGAACTGGTCAGCAATCTGACTGAAGACGACCGTGTGATCTTCCTGCTCTCGGGCGGCGGCTCTGCCCTGCTGGCTTTGCCCGCGGCCGGCATCACCCTGGCCGACAAGCAGTCGATCAACAAAGCCCTGCTCAAATCCGGCGCCACCATTGGCGAGATGAATTGCGTACGCAAGCACCTCTCGGCGATCAAGGGCGGCCGCCTCGGCAAAGCCTGCTGGCCTGCCACTGTTTATACCTATGCGATTTCCGATGTACCGGGCGACCTCGCCACCGTCATCGCCTCCGGCCCCACCGTGGCCGACCCGAGCACCTCTGCCGAAGCCCTGGCGATCCTCAAGCGTTACGCCATTGAAGTCCCGGCCTCGGTGCGCAATTGGCTGCAGAGCCCGGAATCAGAGACGGTCAAACCCGGCGACCCTAGCCTGGCGCGCAGTCACTTCCAGCTGATCGCTCGTCCACAACAGTCGCTTGAAGCCGCTGCGGTGAAAGCGCGCCAGGCCGGTTTCAGCCCGCTGATCCTTGGCGACCTGGAGGGCGAATCCCGCGAAGTGGCCAAGGTTCACGCCGGTATCGCCCGTCAGGTCGTGCTGCACGGTCAGCCATTGGCGGCGCCCTGCGTAATCCTCTCGGGCGGTGAAACCACGGTCACCGTACGCGGCAATGGCCGTGGCGGGCGCAACGCCGAATTCCTGCTGAGCCTGACCGACAGCCTTAAAGGCCTGCCCGGCGTCTACGCGCTGGCTGGCGACACCGATGGCATCGATGGCTCCGAAGACAACGCCGGCGCAATCATGACCCCGGACAGTTACGCCCGCGCCGCCGCCCTCGGCCTGAGCGCCAGCGACGAGTTGGACAACAACAATGGCTACGGCTATTTCGAGGCGCTGGACGCGCTGATCGTCACTGAGCCGACCCGCACCAACGTCAACGACTTCCGTGCCATCCTGATTCTCGAGAGCCCTAAAAATGACGCCTGACAAGAAGGTTAAAATCCTCGCCACCCTCGGTCCTGCCACTAATGGGATCGACGACATCCGTGAGCTGGTGCAGGCCGGGGTCAACATCTTTCGCCTGAACTTCAGCCACGGTGATCACGCCGACCACGCTCAGCGCTATCAGTGGATTCGTGAAGTCGAGCGCCAGCTGAATTATCCGCTGGGCATTCTGATGGACCTGCAAGGCCCGAAACTGCGGGTCGGCAAGTTCGCCGAGGGCAAGGTGCAATTGCATCGCGGTCAGGCGCTGCGTCTGGATCTTGACCCGACGCCGGGTGATGAACGCCGGGTCAGCTTGCCTCACCCGGAAATCATCGCGGCGCTCGAACCGGGCATGGACCTGCTGCTGGACGATGGCAAGCTGCGTCTTCGCGTGGTGACAAAGTACTCCGACGCCATCGACACCACCGTGCTCAATGGCGGCGAACTGTCGGACCGCAAAGGCGTGAACGTACCGCAAGCGGTGCTGGAACTGAGCCCGCTGACCGCCAAGGATCGTCGCGATTTGAGCTTCGGTCTGGAGCTGGGTGTGGACTGGGTAGCGCTGTCGTTTGTGCAGCGTCCGGAAGACATCCGCGAGGCGCGCGAACTGATCGGCGACAAAGCGTTTTTGATGGCCAAGATCGAGAAGCCATCGGCGGTGACGCAACTGCGCGCGATCGCCGAATTGAGCGACGCGATCATGGTCGCTCGCGGTGACCTGGGCGTGGAAGTGCCGGCCGAAAGCGTGCCGCAGATTCAGAAAAACATCATCAGCATCTGCCGCGAACTCGGCAAACCAGTGGTGGTGGCGACCCAGATGCTGGAGTCGATGCGCTTCTCCCCTGCCCCGACCCGTGCCGAGGTGACCGATGTTGCCAACGCCGTGGCCGAAGGTGCGGATGCGGTGATGCTGTCGGCGGAAACCGCGTCCGGTGAGTACCCGCTGGAAGCCGTGCAGATGATGAGCAAGATCATTCGCCAGGTGGAAAACGGGCCGGACTATCAGGCGCAACTGGACGTGAGTCGGCCGAAGGCTGAGGCGACAGTTTCCGACGCGATCAGCTGCGCGATTCGTCGCATCAGCAATGTGCTGCCGGTGGCGGTGCTGGTGAATTACAGCGAGTCCGGCACCTCGAGTTTGCGTGCGGCACGGGAACGGCCAACGGTGCCGATTCTCAACCTGACGCCGAACCTGCAAACCGCTCGCCGGTTGACGGTGGCGTGGGGCGTGCACTCGGTAGTCAATGATCGGCTGCGGCAGGTGGATGAGGTGTGCTCGACGGCGCTGGAGATTGCCCAGGCGCAGGGCATGGCCAAGCGTGGCGACACCTTATTGATCACGGCGGGTGTGCCGTTTGGGCAGCCGGGGTCGACTAACTCACTGCGTATCGAAACATTGATTTAGCGTCTGTACCGGCCTCTTCGTCGGAACGCCGCCCGGAGCCGGCTCGCTCCCACAGTGGATGTGTGTAGTTCACACATCCATCAGCTGAACAAAGATTCAGTGTGGGAGTGAGCCTGCTCGCGATGCAGGCAACTCGGTCCCTTTGACACACAGATAAAAAATGCCTGCCAACCACTTCAACACCCACTGCCCCGACTGGGCCACTGCCCTGCTCAACGGCTTCAGCCAGATCTTTCTCCAGCGCCATCCGCTGTGCGGTCTGCTGTGCCTGTTGGCCATTCTTTTCACCGCGCCCGCCCTGCTCGGCGGTGCACTGCTGGGCGGTGTCGCCGGATTGCTCACCGCGCAACGACGCGGCTACGCCAAGGCCGATCGACAGGCCGGGCTCTTCAGTTACAACGGTGTTTTGCTCGGTTTGCTGCTGAGCCTCTACTTCCCCTGGTCAGCGATGTTACCGCCGCTGATCATTGCCGCTGGCGGACTGAGTGCGATGGTCACTCAACAGTGGCTCAAACGCGTCCGGGTCAGCCAATACCTGCCTGCCTATACGGCGCCCTTTGTGGGGCTGGGCTGGTTGCTGCTGTGCTTCGCCACGCCCTCGACAAATGCGCACTTGATCGAGATCAATACGCTGAACATGCTCGCCGCACCACTGAAAGGCCTCGGCCAGGTGATGTTCCTCGGTCATCCGCTGGCCGGTGCGATGATTGCCGTGGGTTTGCTGATCGCTGATCGCCGCGCATTCTGCTGGGCGTTGTTGGCGTCTGTCGCGGGCATGGGCTGGAGCATGCTGCATCACGACTTCTACACCGCATTGATCGGCCTCGGTGGCTATAACGCCGTACTCGCCGCCCTCGCCTTCAGCTCGCAGCACCAGAAGCCTTGGCTGCCGTGGCTACCGCTCATCGGTATTGCATCAGCGCTGTTGCTGACGCCGGTGTTTGCCGCCATCGGTCTGCCAACGCTGACCGCGCCGTTCATCCTCTCCTGCTGGCTGATCCGCACGGTTGTTCAAATGCTCGGCAAGACCACTGTCACCCGTACGCCTTGCACTCTGGAGGAGAATCAACCTAGGCTTCGCTGATTCTTGATTCAGGCGTTTTCCATGGACAGCAGCAAAAACTGGCGTGAAGAGCTTTACGTCATGGTTTTCCAGAGCGACACCAAGGCCGGTCAGCGCTTCGACGGCATCCTGCTGTTGATCATCCTCGCCAGCATTGTGATCGTGATGCTCGACAGCATCGATTCCATTCACCAGAACTACGCCAATGTGCTGGCGTACATCGAGTGGGGCTTCACGGTCATCTTCGCCATCGAATACGGCCTGCGTCTGTACTGCTCACCCAAGCCGTTGCGCTACGCGTTCAGCTTTTATGGGCTGGTGGATTTGCTGGCGATTGTGCCCGGCATTCTTGCGCTGTATTACGCCGATGCGCAGTACCTGCTGATAATCCGGATCATTCGGATGCTGCGGATTTTCCGCGTACTCAAGCTCAGCCCGTACCTCAAGCAAGCCAATTACTTGATGTCAGCGTTGCGCGGCAGCAAGCAGAAGATCGTGGTGTTTCTGGTCAGCGTCTGCACCCTGGTGACGGTGTTCGGTACGCTGATGTACGTGATCGAAGGCCCGGAGCACGGCTTCACCAGCATTCCCAAAGGCATCTATTGGGCTATCGTCACGCTGACCACCGTGGGCTTCGGCGACATCGTGCCGAAGACGCCGCTGGGTCAGGTAATTTCGTCCTTGGTGATGATCACTGGTTACTCGATCATCGCCGTGCCGACGGGGATTTTCACCGCCGAACTGGCCAACGCGATGCGCGGCGAACAACTGCAACATGACTGCCCTGTGTGCAAGAAAAACAACCACGAGCATGGGGCGGCGTTCTGCTCCCGATGCGGGAATGCGTTGTTTAATAAAATGGAATAAGTAAAGTACTTTTTTAATCTTTAAAGGACTATGCGAGCCCCGTTATAGTCGCTGGCAAAACGGTGGCAACACCTCTTTGATGACTGACAACTAACCCGTAGGAGCTGCCGCAGGCTGCGATCTTTTGATGTTGCTCTTATTCGAGATAATCGCGAAAAGATCAAAGTCAAAAGATCGCAGCCTGCGGCAGCTCCTACCAGAACAAGGACTGCGCAATGAAAAAACTCTTTGGCGCCTCAATTCTGGCCGCTGGTCTGGCTCTGTCCAGCGTGGCTCAGGCCGCACCGACCCTGCTTAACGTTTCCTACGACGTGATGCGCGATTTCTACAAGGACTACAACACTGCCTTCCAGAAACACTGGCAAGCCGAGCACAACGAAAACATCACCCTGCAGATGTCCTTCGGCGGCTCCAGCAAACAGGCGCGCTCGGTCATCGATGGCCTGCCGGCTGACGTCATCACCATGAACATGGCCACCGACATCAACGCCCTGGCGGACAACGGCAAACTGGTTCCGGACAACTGGGTCACCCGCCTGCCGAACAACAGCGCGCCGTTCACCTCGGCCACCGTGTTCATCGTCCGCAAAGGCAACCCGAAAGCCCTGAAAGACTGGCCCGACTTGCTCAAGGACGGCGTGCAGGTGATCGTGCCAAACCCGAAAACGTCGGGTAACGGCCGCTACACTTACCTCTCGGCCTGGGGTTATGTGCTGAAAAACGGTGGCGACGAAAGCAAAGCCAAAGACTTCGTCGGCAAGCTGTTCAAACAAGCGCCGGTCCTCGACACCGGTGGCCGCGCAGCCACCACAACCTTCATGACCAACCAGATTGGTGATGTGCTGGTGACCTTCGAAAACGAAGCGGAAATGATTGCCCGTGAGTTTGGTCGTGACCAATTTGAAGTGATCTACCCAAGTGTTTCCGCTGAAGCTGAGCCGCCGGTGTCGGTGGTCGATAAAACCGTCGACAAGAAAGGCACTCGCGCTGCTGCCGAGGAATACCTGAAGTACCTGTGGTCGCCGGAAGGTCAGGAGATTGCTGCGGCGAACTACCTGCGTCCGCGTGATCCGGCGGTGCTGGCCAAGTACACCGATCGTTTCCCGAAAGTGGATTTCCTGTCGGTAGAGAAGACCTTTGGTGACTGGCGAACTGTGCAGAAGACTCACTTCAATGATGGTGGGATTTTTGATCAGATCTACAGCGGTCAGTAACTCCTGAGCCCAATGAAAAAGGCGACCTGAGAAGGTCGCCTTTTTTGTGGCCGCGCGATGACCGATCGTTCCCACGCTCTGGTCTGCACCCCAAAAGTTGGACACAACTGATGGGGTGTTTCATGGGAAAGTACACGGTTCAAGCGAAGCTATTAGCGGTACAGGATTACTGCTCTGGCAAAGCGGGTTTTAGAGAGGTGGCGCATCGTCACGAAGTGGATTTTTCGCCGCGAACGCCGACGCGCATGCCCGGCGCGTCAGCAGCCTGGGCAAGACCTGCCGCGAACTAGCCGATCAAGGTAACAACTGAAGCGCCGCGAATCAGGTGACGGAACATCGCATTCATGGAAGTGCCTTCCGGTTATGAAACGTGAGGAGAGAACATAAGCACGCTATCGAACAGGATGTAAGTGAATGTATCATCGGACCTCAATGTTTTGACGCAAGGTTCCTCGATGGACATCACACACGTCCGTCACTCATTCCGCAACGGAATGATTGCTATCACTCCAAGCCCTCTTCTGCCCATTCCGATAGCCCTTTAGCCTGCGCGCATTCTCTTTTGCTCAGCGAGACCCGTTATGAACCCAGCGACCCAGGTGCCGCACGGCACCGCGACAATGACCCGAGGTATGGTGCTGCTATTCGCCTTCTGCTGCGGCGCCATCGTTGCCAACATCTACTACGCCCAACCGATTATCGGCCTGATCGCGCCGGACATCGGCCTGACCAGCACCATGGCCAGCCTGATCGTTTCGCTGACCCAGATCGGTTACGCGTTGGGGCTGTTCTTCCTGGTGCCGCTGGGTGATCTGCTGGAAAACCGCCGCTTGATGATCATCACCACCGTGGTGGCGATTGCCAGTCTGCTGGGCGCTGCGCTCACCGATCAGCCAAACGTGTTTTTGCTGATCTCGTTGCTGGTGGGTTTCAGTTCGGTGTCGGTTCAGATCCTGATTCCACTGGCTGCACATTTGGCACCGGAAGAGTCTCGTGGCCGTGTGGTCGGCGGGATCATGGGCGGTTTGCTGCTGGGGATTCTGTTGGCGCGGCCGGTGTCCAGCATGGTGGCTGACCATTTTGGCTGGCGTGCGATGTTTGTGATTGCAGCAGTGTTGATGGCGGCGATCAGCATGGTGTTGGCGCTGACGATTCCCAAGCGTCAGCCTGATCACAGCGCTTCTTACGGTCAGTTGCTGGGGTCTCTGTGGACCCTGTTGCGTCAACAACCAGTGTTGCGTCAGCGCGCGTTTTATCAGGGGTGCATGTTCGCCACCTTCAGCTTGTTCTGGACCGCCGTGCCGCTGGAACTGGCGCGCAATCATGGCTTGTCGCAAACCCAGATCGCGATCTTCGCCCTGGTCGGGGCCATCGGCGCCATCGCCGCCCCCATTGCCGGTCGACTGGCCGATGCCGGCCACACTCGCATTGCTTCACTGCTGGCCCTGCTGTTCGCCAGCCTGAGCTTCCTGCCCGCCTTCATCCACCCGGCCTACAGCGTCATCGGCCTCGCGGTCACCGGCGTGGTGCTCGACTTCTGCGTGCAGATGAACATGGTCCTCGGCCAACGCGCTGTCTACGCCCTCGATGCCAAAAGCCGCAGCCGCCTGAATGCGCTGTACATGACCAGCATCTTCATCGGTGGCGCGTTTGGTTCTTCGGTGGCCAGTGCGGTGTATGAACGCGGTGGCTGGTTGTGGATCGTGATTGTGGGCAGTGCGTTTCCGCTGTTGGCGTTGTTGCGGTTTTTGAGTGTTTCGGAGAAGCGTTCGTTGGCGACCGCGTAATCATTAAAAGCATCGCGGGCAAGGGTAGGCGCCCGCGAAGGCGATGGTCTCCATTTCACTCAGTGCCGAACCAACTTCTCCATCGCCGCATCCGCCAGAAAGGAAGAACGGCTTTTGACATTGTGCTCACGCACATATCGATCAATGCGCTGAATCACATAGCCGGGCAGCGTCACGTTGACCTTCTCGGTTTTTCCCATGTACGGCGCGATGTCCAGCTCCAGCATTCCCCAGCCCATGTCGGCAAAGTCCGGATTCCCACGGTGAGCAGCAGCAGATGTAGGCATGGGAATCGACTCCCCGTCTGCCGCAATCTCCTGAAGCATGATGTGGGCAATCTCGACCGCCGCGTTGTAGGCATCTTCAAACGTATCCCCGGCCGTTACGGCGCCTGGAATATCGGGGATCTGAATACCGATGGCGGTGTTCTCGTCGCCCCACTCGATACAGATTGGATATTGCATTATGGATCTCCTGCGTAACTGGCTCCCGGGCAATACAGCCCGGCTCGCCTCCTGATGCTTTTGACCGTCCCGATCGGCAAATCCTTTTTCGGATGAGGGACGGGTATCGTGTACGGGTTGTATCGGTGTTTGAAGAGGTGATGACTGCCGGCAATCCGATCCAGTGTCCAGCCAGCCTCCTCCAATTCCTTGATCAACAGCCTGCTCTGCACCAATAGCCTCCTTGCTCAGGCTCAAACAAAAGTAACCCTAGAGTTATCTTTACTCAAGCACAAAAATCCGGAACGCGACGCTCGGTTGTTTTACAGAGTGTGATTGCGGGCCGCTGCATTCTTCCCAAGAAGTGAAATACTTTCGCTCAGCCTGATCCGTCACGCCGAGGTCAACCCGGATTACACTCAGCTTCCTGAGCCTGACGCGATGCTGGATGCGATTCGCGGCTGAACCGATCAAATGCCGCCTGACCCGCGGCATGTTCTTTCAAGGAGTGTGCAATGACCCGACGTACCTTTCTCATCACCGGCGCCAGCAAAGGCATCGGCCGCGCGGTCGCCGAGCACCTGGACCGCGCGGGTCATCAGGTGGTCGGGATTGCCCGATCGCCCGACCTGACGTTCCCCGGCATTCTGTTTCCGCTGGATCTGAGCGACAGAGCACTGACTCAGGAAGTGCTGGCGGATCTGGCCAGGACCTATGAGTTCGACGGGCTGGTGAATAACGTCGGTCTGGTGCGCCCGCAGGTGCTGGGGGAAATCGACCTCGACACGTTCGACGACGTGATGCGGGTCAACCTGCATTCGGCGTTGCAGGCCACTCAGGCATTGCTGCCGAACATGCGCGCCAAGGCCTGGGGTCGGGTGGTGAACATTTCCAGCCTGACCGTGCTGGGAATCACGCAGCGCACTGCGTACGCGGCGGCCAAAGCGGCGTTGATCAGCTTCACGCGATCCTGGGCGCTGGAACTGGCGCAAACCGGCGTGACGGTGAACGCCGTGGCACCTGGCCCGACCGAAACCGAACTGTTTCGCGCCAACAATCCACCGGGCAGCGAAGGTGAAGCGCGGTATCTGGCCGGTGTGCCGATGGGGCGGTTGGGGCAACCGCAGGAGATCGCGGCGGCGATTGCGTTTTTGTTGTCCGAACAGAGCGGGTTTATCACCGGGCAAACCTTGTTTGTCGACGGCGGCGCCTCAATCGGCAAATCTGCGTTCTAACCAACAACCCAAATCCCCTGTGGGAGCGAGCTGGCTCCGGGCGGCGTTCCGACGAAAGCGGCGTATCAGTCGACATCAATGGTGAATGTCAGTCCGTCTTCGTCGGAACGCCGCCCGGAGCCGGCTCGCTCCCACATTCTGATCTTCACAAGGACCGTAGATGGACCGCCTTGCCGCAATGGAAACCTTCGCCTACGTGGTGGAAACCGGTTCCTTTTTCGCCGCTGCCCGGCGCTTGAATATCGGCCTACCTGCCCGGCAGACCTCTGCAAACATCAGGCAGTCGTCTACACCTTGGGTGGGGGTGCCAGTTGGCAGTTCCGCAACGGGACAGATGACCAGTCAGTCATCATCAGCGGGCGAATCCGTGTCAACGCCGCCGAAGGTCTGCGTGCAGCCGTGCTCGCCCATCAAGGGCTGACCATGGCATCCGAATGGATGTTTGCACCGGAACTGGCCAACGGTGCGGTCAGTCCTTTGATCGCCGTTTCAGTTTACTGCCCGAATTGCCGTCCCAACCCGCCCGGAACGCCTTGGATGTCTGTCTCTTCCCATGGCCCGTTCGGGCTGATCGACCGGCTCCAGCCGTTGTTCCAGCGATAGTACGTGCGCTGGCGGTAGAAGGTGTTGGTCTGATCATCGAGTACGTACACGCCGAGCTTGGCGTCCCAATGGCTGTTGCCACCCGGCGGCGGCGCGAAGCTGGCGGAGGTGCGTGGCAGCGGTTTGGCGGGCTTGGCCGGAATGCTCGGCTTGCCCGGCGTCGGTGTCGGGGACGGCGTCGGACGCGGCTGCGACGGCGGGATCGGTGGCAGCCGTTCAGGCTGCTGCGGTTGGACCACGCAAGCGCTTAACCCCAAAACCATACTGAGCAGGGTGATACGAGCGATGGCGGTCATAGTGGCGTTTCCTGTCATTTGTCCGGGCTGTCGATGGTCAGTGTTTGCTGCGCAGTGGTGCTGCTGGCCAGAGGCTGGCTGCGACCGATCCATTCGCCGGCAGTCGGTTGGCCGGCGCGGGAGATGCGTGCAACCAGTTGGACTTCAGGGAAGTTCGACAGTTTCAACTGCGGCATCATTGCGTCGGCGTCGCCCAGCTCGACGGTCGCCGGCAAGTCGGCCACGGTCAGGCGCTTGGCGGCCAATGGTGCCGGTGGGCCTGAGGTGGCGCGGGCGAAGATGAATACGCTGTCGCCCGGCTGGACCTTGGCTTTCAGGTCTGGCGCCAGATCCACACGCACCTTGAGCAGCGCCGCGACCTTGGCGGCGGGCGCCTGGGCTACCTTGCCGCCGCTGGCGACAAGTTTCTCGGTGGCCCGGGTGATCCCGCCTTGCAGCGCGGCACGGGAACTGTCTTCCGGCGGCAGTTGCGCCAGTAAACGATTCCAGTAGTCGATGGCGTCCTGAAAGCGCTCGCTTTCGAAGGCGGCGATGCCGAGCAGACCAAGGCTGGTGACTTCTTTCGGATCGGCTTTCAGCGCTTCGTCAGTCAAGGCCTGGACCTTGTCCGACCACTTCTTGCCGTCGGCGAAGTACTGGGCCTGCGCCCATTGGCCCAACAGTTCCGGCTGACGACCGGCCACGTTCACCGTGCGTTCGAAGATCTTCGCCGCGTCGCCAGGACGGTCCTGGGCCATGTAAGTGCGACCGAGGAAGTACAGGCCTTCAGCCGAATCCGGCTGAGCCGCGACCGCACGCTCCAGGCGACGGGTCATCTCATCCATCGACTGTGGCGCCTGGGCAAATTCGCGGGTCAGTTCGACCTTGTCGCTGGCACCAAAATGCAGGTACAGGCCAAGACCCAGCACCGGCACCAGAATCGCCGCCAGCAAGGGCCACGGTTTGCCCAGGCGGGACACGCGTGGCGTCTCGACGCCTTCAGTGTCGGCGAGCAATTCACGGGCGGCTTCGGCGCGACCGGTGTCCATTTGCGCGGCATCGAGAACGCCCTCTTCCTGCTGAGTCTGCAACTCAGCCACGCGTTCCTGATACAGCGCGACGTTCAGGGCCGTACGATCCTCTTCAAGCTGGGCGCGACGGCCACGCAGAACGGGGATCAGCAGAAAACTCAGGGCAACCAGAAGTAGCAGACCTGCAGCGAGCCAGAAATCAATCATTCTTGGTTTTATCCAACAGGTGGTCGAGGCGCTCACGCTCCTCGGCAGAGAGCTCATCCTTGGTGTCAGCGCGTTGCACGCGACGACGGCGGACGATCACGGCGATGATCACAAAACCGCCCAGCAGCAGGCCGGCAGGGCCGAACCAGAGCACAGCAGTCTTGGCGTTCAGAGCAGGTTTGTAGCGGACGAAATCACCGTAGCGGTCGACCATGAAATCGATGATCTGCTGATTGTCCTTGCCCTCGCCGAGCATGCGAAAAATCTCTTTGCGCAGGTCGGCGGCGATCGGTGCGTTGGAATCGGCAATGTCCTGATTCTGACACTTGGGGCAACGCAGCTCTTTGGTCAGCTCGCGAAAACGCTCGCGATCACCTTCTTTGGCGAACTCGTAGGTGTCGATGGCCGCGTGCGCCACGCCGGCCATGCTCAAACCCAATACCGCAGCGGCTATCCAGCGCTTCATGGCTTGGCCTCATCAACCAGCGCCTGATACTTGGCCGCCAGTTTTTCGCGCCAGACCTGTTCGTCGATCACGCCAACGAACTTGTCGCGGATGATGCCCTTGGCGTCGATGAAGAAGGTTTCCGGAGCGCCGTACACGCCGAGGTTCAGACCCAATGTGCCTGCGTCGTCACGGATATCCAGCTGGTACGGATTGTGGAATTCGTCCAGCCACTTCAAGGCATCAGCATTGACGTCCTTGTAGTTGATGCCGTAAATCACCACGCCCTGTTTGGCCAGTTTGTTCAGCACCGGGTGCTCGACCCGGCAGGAAATGCACCAGGTGCCCCAGACGTTGACCAGTGCCGGTTTGCCCAGAATGTCGGCCTTGGTCAGGGTCTTGTCGCCCTGCACGGCCGGCAGGGAAAACTCCGGGAACGGCTTGTTGATCATCGCCGAGGGCAACTCGGCCGGGTTCAGGAACAGACCGCGATAAAGGAAAACAGCCACCACCAGGAAAATCACCAAGGGCAACAGCATCAACCAACGTCTCATGCTGTGGCTCCCGTCATGCCCAGTGCTTCACGCACACGGCTGTTCACCTTGACCCGGTAACGGCGATCGAATGCCGCCAGCAACCCGCCCAAACCGGTGAGCAGACCACCGAACCAGATCCAGCGTACGAACGGTTTGACGTGGACGCGAACGGCCCAGGCGCCATCGCCCAACGGTTCGCCGAGTGCGACATAGAGGTCGCGGGTGAAACCGGCGTCGATCCCGGCTTCGGTCATCACCGAGTTCTGCACGGTGTAGAGGCGTTTTTCCGGGTGCAGCACGCTGACTTCCTTGCCGTTGCGGATCACCCGAACGGTGCCCTTGTCGGAGGTGAAGTTCGGGCCTTCGAAATGCTTGGCGCCTTCGAATACGAACTGGTAACCGCCCAGATCCATGGACTCACCCGGCGCCAGACGCAGGTCGCGCTCGGCACTGTTCTGGCTCGACAGCACGACGCCGAGGGCACACACGGCGATGCCGAGGTGAGCGACCTGCATGCCCCAATAACTGCGGGTCAGGGTCGGCAGGCCTTTGATCAGGCCTTTGTGGCGAGTCTTGTCGAAGATGTCACGCACACCGGCCAGTAATACCCAGGCGGCGAGCATGAACGTGGCAATCACTGCCCAATTGAAATCGCCGTAAGCGACGCCAGCCACCACGGCCAGCGCGGCGCTGCCGAGCAATACCGGGGTCAGCATGCTCAACAGCCATTTGACCGGGGTGTCTTTCCAGCGCACCAGCATGCCGACCGCCATCACCATCATCAGCAAGGCCATCAACGGAATGAACAGTGCGTTGAAGTACGGCGGGCCGACCGACAGCTTGGCGCCGGTCATCGCATCGAGAATCAGCGGATACAACGTGCCCAGCAGAATCATCGACGCCGCCACCACCAGCACCAGGTTGTTACCCAGCAGCAGGGTTTCCCGGGACCAGAGGTTGAAGCCCACGTGGCTCTTCACCACGGGAGCGCGCAGGGCAAACAGCGTCAGCGAACCACCGACCACGAACAGCAGGAAAATCAGAATGAATACGCCGCGTTCAGGGTCGGACGCAAAGGCGTGAACCGAGGTCAGCACCCCGGAACGCACGAGGAAGGTCCCCAGCAAGCTCAGCGAGAACGCGGCGATGGCCAGCAACACGGTCCAGCTCTTGAACACGCCACGTTTTTCCGTGACCGCCAAGGAGTGAATCAGCGCCGTCCCTACCAGCCAAGGCATGAACGAGGCGTTTTCCACCGGGTCCCAGAACCACCAGCCGCCCCAGCCGAGTTCGTAGTACGCCCACCATGAACCGAGGGTGATGCCGATACCGAGGAAGGCCCAGGCGACGATGGTCCACGGACGGGACCAGCGCGCCCACGCGGCATCAAGACGACCGCCCAGCAGCGCAGCGATGGCGAAAGCGAACGCCACGGAGAAACCGACATAGCCCATGTACAGCATCGGCGGGTGAACGATCAGGCCGATGTCTTGCAGCAAGGGATTGAGGTCACGACCGTCCGCAGGAATCTGCGGCAGGATTCGTGCAAACGGGTTGGACGTGAGGATCAGGAACAGCAGGAAACCCGTGCTGATCATGCCCATCACCGCCAGCACGCGAGCCAGCATCACTTGCGGCAATTGTCGGGAGAACACCGACACCGCGAAGGTCCAGCCGCCGAGGATCAGGGCCCAGAGCAGCAACGACCCTTCGTGAGCGCCCCACACCGCGCTGAACTTGTAGTACCACGGCAACGCGCTGTTGGAGTTGCTGGCAACGTAGGCGACGGAGAAATCGTCGGCCATGAAGGCGTAAGTCAGGCAACCGAAGGAGAACAGCAGAAAAGCAAACTGGCCCCAAGCCGCTGGTTGAGCGAGGCTCATCCACAAGCGGTCACCGCGCCAGGCGCCGAGCAACGGCACCACGGCCTGAACCAGCGCGAAACACAGCGCCAGAATCATGGCCAGGTGGCCGAGTTCAGGAATATAGAGTCCGGACGTCATCGATCAACCCTCCTTCGCGGGCGTTGGAGCAGATTGACCGCTGTCTTTCAAAGCCTTGGTCACTTCCGGCGGCATGTACTTCTCGTCGTGCTTGGCCAGCACTTCGTCGGCCACCACCACGCCGTCAGCGTTGAGCTTGCCCAGGGCAACAATGCCCTGCCCTTCGCGGAACAGGTCCGGAAGGATGCCGCGGTAGCTGATGGTCACGGATTTACTGAAGTCGGTGACGATGAATTTCACGTCCAGCGAATCGCCGGAACGTTGCAGCGAACCTTTCTCGACCATGCCGCCGGCGCGGATGCGCGTGTCTTGCGGGGCTTCGCCGTTGGCGATCTGGGTCGGGGTGTAAAACAGATTGATGTTCTGCTGCAGGGCGCTCAGGGCCAGGCCGACGGCAGCACCGACACCGACCAGGATCGCGAGAATGATGATAAGACGCTTTTTGCGCAGCGGATTCACTTGCCGTTCTCCCGGCGCAGACGACGCGCCTCTTGTTGCAGATACCGCTTGCGGGCCAGGATTGGCGCCGCCACGTTGAGGGCCAGCACCGCCAGGCAGATGCCATAGGCTGACCAGACATACAGGGCATGATGGCCCATGGCGAGGAAGTCGCCGAATGAAGCAAAACTCATCGAGCGGCCTCCAGACTGTTCTGCACTTCGGCCTTGACCCAACTGGCGCGGGCTTCACGCTTGAGCACTTCAAGGCGCATGCGCAGCAGCAACACCGCACCAAAGAAACAGTAGAAACCCAGCACCGTCAGCAGCAGTGGCAGCCACATCTCGGCGGGCATTGCCGGTTTTTCGGTGAGGGTGAACGTCGCGCCCTGGTGCAGGGTATTCCACCACTCCACCGAGTATTTGATGATCGGGATGTTGATCACGCCGACAATCGCCAATACCGCGCAGGCCTTGGCGGCACTGTCACGATTGCTGATCGCATTGCCCAGCGCAATAAGACCGAAGTACAGAAACAGCAGAATAAGCATGGACGTAAGTCGTGCATCCCAGACCCACCACGAGCCCCAGGTCGGTTTGCCCCAGATCGCGCCGGTGACCAGCGCCACGGCGGTCATCCAGGCGCCGATGGGCGCCGCGCATTGCAGGGCGACGTCGGCCAGCTTCATCTTCCACACCAGCCCGACGATGCCACAGATCGCCAGCATCACGTAGATGGACTGGGCCAGCATGGCGGCCGGAACGTGGATATAAATGATGCGAAAGCTGTTGCCTTGCTGGTAGTCCGGCGGCGCGAAGGCCAGGCCCCACACTACACCAACGCTGATCAGCAGCAACGCCGCGACACTCAGCCACGGCAGCAATTTGCCGCTGATGCCGTAAAACCACTTGGGCGAGCCGAGCTTATGAAACCAAGTCCAGTTCATTACTGTTTCCATCACGGTTGCTGCTCGCCATCACGAGCAGCGAAGGGTCTGCCTTTCATTTAAAAGAAAGCGATCAAAAATTGATCAGACCTCATTATTATTCGCCGACGCTGATCTTCAGGCCAGCAGCTATTGCAAAAGGTGTCAGGGTTATCGCCAGGGCGGTCAGGCTACCAAGCCACAGCAGATAACCGGTCGCCGGCATGCCCTGCAATGCCGCCTGCAAGGCGCCACTGCCAAGAATCAACACCGGGATGTACAACGGCAGAATCAGCAGCGCCAGTAACAGGCCACCGCGCTTCAATCCCACCGTCAGGGCTGCGCCCACCGCACCGAGCAGGCTCAGCACCGGTGTACCCAGCAACAAGGAAAGCAGCAACACCGGCAGACAGGCGGTTGGCAAACCGAGCATCAATGCCAGCAGTGGAGCGAGCAAAACTAGTGCCAGGCCAGAGAAGGACCAGTGTGCCAGTACCTTGGCCAAAACCAGAAGAGGCAGGGGGTGCGACGAAAGGACCCACTGCTCAAGCGATCCGTCTTCGAAATCACTGCGGAAAAGCCCGTCCAGCGAGAGCAAAACCGATAAAAGGGCCGCTACCCAGACCAGTCCCGGAGACAAGGTTTGCAACAATTGAGACTCGGGTCCGACCGCCAACGGGAACAGGGAAACGACGATCGCGAAGAATACGAGCGGATTGGCCAACTCCGCCGGACGGCGGAACAACAATCGGGCTTCACGGGCGACCAACAGGCCGAAAACACTCATACGGCCCAATTCCCCAGATCAATGTCGCGATAGCCGGCCGGCATCCGGGTCAGCGTGTGGTGAGTGGTCAAGACCACCATGCCGCCGCGCTCGCAGTGTGCGGCCAGGTGTTCTTCGAGTTGTGCCACGCCTTGTTTGTCGAGCGCAGTGAACGGCTCATCGAGGATCCATAACGGCGGGCTTTCCAGGTACAACCGCGCCAACGCCACCCGGCGCTGTTGCCCGGCAGACAGCGTGTGACAGGGAACATCCTCGAAACCGCGCAGTCCGACAGCCGTCAGCGCCTGCCAGATCGCCTCATGGGAGGCCGGTTGATGCAGGGCGCAGAGCCAGCTCAGATTCTCTTCCGGCGTCAGCAGATCCTTGATCCCGGCGGCATGGCCGATCCACAGCAGGTTACGCGCCAGCTCAAAGCGTTGCTCGTTCAATGGCTGGCCGTTGAGCAGCACCTGACCGGCAGTCGGCTGCATCAGACCGCAAAGAAGACGTAAAAGGCTGGTTTTGCCACTGCCGTTGGGGCCGCTGATTTGCAACATTTCGCCACTGGCCAGTCTCAATTCGAGATTTTCGAAGAGCAGCCGAAGGTCTCGCTCACAGGCGAGGGCAACGGTTTGCAGGACAGGACTGGTCAAGAGATCACGGGCCTTTTGGGTTCAAGTCGGCAGTGGAGCGGCCGTTAAAGATATGCAGGATAAATGCATTGGCGGCCCGTTCTAAGGAGCTGGATCAAGTATTTGAAATGTTTTCAGCGCCCCGGATACAACGGGGCGGCATTATACATGCCATGCTCCCCTCTCAAGAGGGCAATTTCCTCAGGTTGTGACCGCGTATGACAGGCGAAATGAACATCCTCCCGCTACCGCAGCCCGTGCCTACGACCTCACGTCCGTTGGCGGTCAGCGGCGAGTTGCTCAAGTTGCTGACGCCAATGGAAGGCCTGATCACTGCCGGTCAGACCGCCAAGGCCGAAGTGCTGTCGCTCAAGCAGGCGGATCAAACCTTTCAACTGTTGCTCAAGGTCACCCTCGACAGCGGCCGTCAGACCACGGTCCAGGCCACCAGCACGCAACCGCTGCCTCAGGGCACCAGCCTGGCGATCACTCAGCCGTCGGCGGGTAATCTGGCCGTCACCGTGCAACAGGC
Source organism: Pseudomonas rossensis (assembly GCF_039888995.1). NCBI lineage: Bacteria > Pseudomonadati > Pseudomonadota > Gammaproteobacteria > Pseudomonadales > Pseudomonadaceae > Pseudomonas > Pseudomonas rossensis. The sequence continues at coordinate 25,873 of NZ_JBBWCB010000078.1, forward strand.
CATCGCCTCCAGCGTCGCCACTCTCACTCGTATCGACACCGCGCAACTGCCGGTCGGCACGCTGCTGCAAGGCAAAGTGCTGACCTCTCAGGTGTTGCCGCAGGTGCCGGGCCAGCCGACGGTGTTTCGCTCGATGGTGAGCTTGCTCAACACCGCGTTGAGCGGCAGCACCCTGAGCATCGACAGCCCGACGCCGCTGCGCATCGGCACCTTGCTGAGCGCGCTGGTGCAGGACACCCAGACGTTGAAGTTCGTCCCGTTGAGCAGCCGCCAGGAACAATTGGCCGTCACGCAGCAACTGGTCAGCCAACAAAGCCGTCAGGGTTCGCTGGACGGCTTGATCAAGCTTCTGCAAAACCTGCCGGCATCGGACCAGACTTCCAGCGACCTGCGTGCCGCCGTCGACAAACTGCTCGCCGGCCTGCCCGATGTCCGGCAACTCAGCACGCCCAAAGGCCTGGCCCTGGCGTTGGCCAACAGCGGCATGTTCCTGGAAAGCAAACTGCTCGCCGGACAGAACCCCACGCTCGGCCCGGACATGAAAGGCGATCTGCTCAAGCTGATCGCACAACTGACGCCAGGCCTGCCGGCCAACACCAATCTCAACGCGATCATTGCCGCCAACACACTGGCCCAGGCCATGCCGCACTTCGTGCGCAGCGCCCTCGGCATGCTCGGTCAGGTCAGCGCCAAACCGCAGCCAACCAGCTTCCCGCTGCCCGAGCGCCTGCTCCAAAGCATGGACGGCGAAGGCGATCTCGAGCACCTGCTGCGTTTGGCAGCAGCGGCGGTTTCACGCCTGCAAAGCCATCAACTGTCGAGCCTGGAACAGACGGGTGTCACTGACGACGGACGGTTGATGAGCACCTGGCAACTGGAAATCCCGATGCGCAATCTGCAGGACATCGTGCCGTTGCAGGTCAAGTTCCAGCGCGAAGAAGCGCCCGAGAAAGAACAGCAAAACGAACGCCGCGACGAGCGCGAACCCAAACAACAATTGTGGCGAGTGGACCTGGCGTTCGACATGGAGCCCTTGGGCCCGTTGCAGATTCAAGCACAACTGATCAAAGGCAGCCTGTCCAGCCAGCTGTGGGCCGAACGCCCGTACACCGCCAGCCTGATCGAAAGTCATCTGGCCGAACTGCGCCAGCGCCTGCTGGCGTCCGGCCTGAATGTCGGCGATCTCGATTGCCACCTCGGCACACCGCCACAAGGCCCTCAAACCCGTCTCGAACAACGCTGGGTCGACGAAACCGCATGAAAAACCCCAACACCCCGCGCCAGGCCATCGCCCTCAAGTACGACGGTAGCCACGCCCCTACCCTCACGGCCAAAGGTGACGAAGCACTGGCCGAAGCCATTCTGAAGATTGCCCGCGAATGCGAAGTGCCGATCTACGAGAACGCCGAGCTGGTGAAACTGCTGGCGCGGATGGAATTGGGGGAGAGTATTCCGGAGGAGTTGTATCGCACGATTGCCGAGATTATTGCGTTTGCGTGGAATTTGAAGGGGAAGTTTCCGGCGGGGCATGATCCGAATGCGCCGATGGTGGAGAAGGACATCACCGATCGCGGGGATGACTATTGATTCTGTGTTGAATGCAAAAAGATCGCAGCCTCGTTTCACTCGACAGCTCCTACACGGGGTACGCCATCCCAATGTAGGAGCTGTCGAGTGAAACGAGGCTGCGATCTTTTGATTGCTTAGTTCTTGTGCAACTTACTCATCAACTCCGCCTCAGCCTGGGTCAAGCCACAAGACTGAGTCAGTTCATCGACGCTCGCGCCCATACCGACCAGTTTTGCCGCCTGGGCAAACGACAGGCTGGACGGATCGCGCTGTTCCAGCTGAGCCAGTTTGTCCGGCAACGGGCCAACCACCGCGCGTAGCTCGTGCAGGTCTTCACCCATGCGCACGTTGCCGCTCTGGTAGTCCTCGACACGCCGGGACAGGTCCTTGATGCGCTGATCGCGCAGCGCGTCGCCCTGGGCCTGTTGCGCGGCGATCAGTCGTTGGCCTCGTATGTACGCCAGAAACATCGCCAGCGTGCCTGCCCAAAAGAGGAACAGGACAATGACCGCCACCTCAAGAATCAATCAGATGTTCTCCAGGTCCGACCACTCTTCTTCGCTCATCATCTTGTCCAGCTCGACCAGGATCAGCAGTTCGTTGTTCTTGTTGCACACGCCTTGAATGAACTTGGCGGATTCTTCGTTACCGACGTTCGGCGCGGTCTCGATTTCCGACTGACGCAGGTAAACCACTTCGGCCACGCTGTCGACCATGATCCCGACCACTTGCTTGTCGGCTTCGATGATGACGATACGGGTGTTATCGCTGATCTCGGCGTTCATCAGGCCGAAGCGCTGACGGGTGTCGATCACGGTGACCACGTTACCGCGCAGGTTGATGATGCCCAGCACGTAGCTCGGGGCACCCGGGACCGGGGCGATTTCGGTGTAACGCAGGACTTCCTGAACGCGCATCACGTTGATGCCGTAGGTTTCATTGTCCAGTTTGAAGGTTACCCATTGCAGGATCGGATCTTCAGAACCTTTTGCATTCGTCGCTTGATTACTCATACCCTGACCCCTCGAAAAACCGCTTCTGGCGGTGTGTGTTCTGTTGGCGGCATTCAACAATGCCGTCGCATACTTGTTATGTCGGCAGCTATGTCGGTTTGTGTAGCGGCTTGCTGCCGCTCATGTGCTTTGCCCCGCCGCTGGCGATCAACTCGGCCAGGGCGGAAACGTCCAGCAGCGCACACATGTGCTCAATCACCGTGCCGGCGAGCCATGGCCGCTGACCTCGATGACTTCTCCATTTGATTTCGTTCGGGTCCAGGCGCAA
>NZ_JBBWCB010000079.1:0-28429 GCF_039888995.1 Pseudomonas rossensis
GCGTACTGGGTCGGCAATACCGGAAGCGTCGCCTTGTTTCCTTGGGACGCGGCGGCATACAGGCGCGAGAACTCGTCGATCAGCACGCTCAGCGACCAGCCGTCGGCGATGATGTGATGCAGCGTCACCAACAGTTGATGGTCCTCATCATCGAGGCGCACCAGGGTCACCCACAGCAGCGGGCCTTTCTGCAGATCGAACTGAGTGCGGGCTTCGTCTTCACGAATGTGTTGCGCACGGACTTCACGCTCGGCAACCGGCAGGTCGCTGATATCGATGAGTTGCAGGTTGAATTCGCTCGCTGCATCGACCTGTTGCAGCGCCACACCATCACGTTCGAAGAACCGCGTACGCAGGGATTCGTGACGCTCGATCAACTGTTGGAAGCTGGCGCGCAAGGCGTCTTCATCCAGCTCGCCGCGCAGGCGCAAGGCGCCGGGAATGTTGTAGGCGCTGCTCTGCGGGTCGAGTTGCCAGGTGATCCACAGACGGTTTTGCGCAAGCGATTGCGGCATGGCTTCGGTGCGCGACAGCGGGGTGATCGCGCCTTGGGCGAGTCCGCCGTCCTGCTGTTGTTGAGCGACTGCGGCGGCAAACGCGCCGAGGGTCGGGGCTTCGAACAACAGGCGCAGGTTCAGTTCCAGACCGAGTGCTTCGCGCAGACGTGCGACTACCTGAGTGGCGGCAATGGAGTTGCCGCCCAGCAGGAAGAAGTGATCGTCGGCGCTAACCTGTTTGACGCTCAGCTGTTCGCACCAGATCCGGCCAATCAAGGTTTGCAGTTCGGAACCTGATTCAGTCGCGGATTTACTTTCGATGTCTGTCGACGGGAACAGTGCATAGCTATCGAGGCTGCCATCCGCCAGACGATTGCGGCATGCCGAGCGTTGCAATTTGCCGCTGGAGGTCTTGGGCAACGCGCCCGGATTGAGCAGCACCACCACGCTTGGCGCTTCCTGATACGCCTCGGCCACGGCTTGGCGGATGGCTTTGATCAGGGCGTCGGGCGGGAGGATTTTTTGCACGCTGCGGCTGATTTCCGCCGCAATGCCGATGCCTTCCTGCCCCTCGATGTTCACGGCGAAAGCGGCGACACGACCTTTGCGCACCACCTCCACTTCGCGCTCGATGGTCTGTTCGATGTCTTGCGGATAAAGGTTGTGGCCACGGACGATCAGCATGTCTTTCAAGCGCCCGGTGATGAAGAGTTCACCGTTGCGCATAAAGCCCAGGTCGCCGGTGCGCAGCCAGGTACGGCCAGCGTGTTGCACGAAGGTTTGGGCGCTGGCTTCCGGGTTGCGCCAGTAACCGTGGGCGATACTTGGCCCGGCGGCCCAGACTTCGCCGACCGTGTTGTCAGCCAACTCGTTGAGGGCTGTCGGATCGAAAATCAGCACCGCGTGATCCGGCTGACTGATGCCGCAACTCATGATCGCGCTGCCCTCGCCTGGCTCGGCACGGTTTTGTGCCAGGGCTTGATCGTCCACGCGCAGGTTGCCAATGCCCTGACCGCGAGGGCTGCCGGCCACGAATAGCGTCGCTTCGGCCAACCCGTAGGACGCCATGAAACTGTCCTGGGTGAAACCGCAGGTCGCGAACTTCTCAGCGAAGCGATCCAGCGTATCGAGGCGAATCGGTTCGGAACCGGAATACGCCACACGCCAGCCGCTGAGGTCGAGGCGCTCCAGGGCTGATTCACTGACCCGCTCGCTGCACAACCGATAGGCAAAGTCCGGCCCGCCGCTGATGGTGCCGCCGTACTCGCTGATCGCTTCCAGCCAGCGCAACGGCCGGCCGAGGAAATACGCCGGCGACATCAACACGCACGGCACGCCGCTGAAAATCGGCTGCAACAGACCGCCAATCAGGCCCATGTCGTGGTACAGCGGCAACCAGCTGACGATCACGTCGTCAGGATTCAGATCAATGCCGAAGCCGTGGCGAATCAGCAGTTCATTGGCCACCAGGTTGCCGTGGCTGACTTGCACCCCTTTAGGCAACGCGGTGGAACCGGAGGTGTATTGCAGGAACGCGATGTGGTCGTCTGCAAGGTTCGGCGCCGTCCAACGTTCGGCCAGGGCGCTGTCGAGGGTGTCGACACACAGCAACGGCGGCGCTCCGTCGATTTGCAGCAACGCATCGCGCAGAGCGGCGCTGGTCAGCAGCAGACGCGGTTCGGCATCGCTAATGATCGACAGCAAACGCTCCTGATGATGACGGCGAGCCGACTCCGGCGGATAGGCCGGCACCGCGATCACACCGGCGTACAGGCAGCCGAAGAACGCCGCGACGTAATCCGGGCCGCTGGGAAACAGCAGCACCGCGCGATCGCCAAACGCAGCCTCGGCCTGCAACGCGCCAGCAATGATCCGCGCCCGCTGATCCAGCTCGCGATAACTGAGCACCACAGCCTGATCCTGGGTTTCGGCGAGAAAACGCAAGGCCACCCGATCCGGCGTCAGGGCCGCTCGGCGCTGAAGGGCTTGGACCAGTGTGCTGGGGAGTTCGAACGCGTCGGTCATGAGGTTTCCTGCCTGAATTCGGCTTGCAAGTGGAATCGGTTTTCTGACGTCACGCCCCTTCCGGGGCATGCAGCGCGCGGTCTTCGCCGACCGCGCAAGGCTTGGGAATGCTGCTTTGGCCGCGGCCGCTACCCGGAACCATTCACCAATGAGAACGGTTGACGTCTTGAAATAATTAGTCGGTAAGCCTGATCGCCAATGGGGCTGCGGTGCGTCAGCGTGTCGCAGTTCTCACTCGGCACCTTTGCGGAGCATTAGTTATATTTCTCATTTGACAATAATTATCATTCAGAATAATTTGTCGCTCGATGTGTTGGACGGCTCAGCCCCCGCGTGCCGCCCCACGAACCTATTGGCAGCAAGGTGATTTCCAATGACGGAACAAGTGTCCACAAGCAGGTGCGATTCACCGCTACTTCAGGCATTCGTCGACAACCGACTGATTCTGGTCAAGATTGCAGCCCGCATTACCGGCTGCCGGTCGCGTGCTGAAGACGTGGTGCAGGATGCGTTCTTCCGGCTGCAATCCGCGCCGCAGATCACGTCCTCGTTCAAGGCTCAGCTCAGCTACCTGTTCCAGATCGTGCGCAACCTGGCGATCGATCACTACCGCAAACAGGCGCTGGAGCAGAAGTATTCCGGCCCTGAAGAGGAAGGCCTGAACGTGGTGATTCAAGGTGCTTCGCCGGAAACCTCGCACATCAACTTCTCGACGCTGGAACACATCGCCGACGCGCTGACCGAGCTGCCCAGCCGCACCCGCTACGCCTTCGAGATGTATCGCCTGCACGGCGTGCCGCAAAAGGACATTGCCAAGGAGCTTGGCGTCTCGCCGACCCTGGTGAACTTCATGATTCGCGATGCGCTGGTGCACTGCCGCAAGGTGTCGGGCAGCCGCGTGGATACCTTTGCCCGTCGCTAAGATCTGAAATCTGCGCCGGCCCCATTCGCGAGCAAGCTCGCTCCCACATGGGATCTATTGTGAACACACAGTTTGTGAACACTGGAGATCAACTGTGGGAGCGAGCTTGCTCGCGATGGCGGACTCAAGACCGCAACAGATCTTGAGCCTTACGCATCAAGCCAACGCACACCGATCAAAAAACCGCTCACGCCCCAGCACCATCAGCGCCGCACGTTTGTGCGGGAAGTCGAACGCTTTCTCGCAATGGAAACCCTGGTTCTGCATATGCCCGATCATCTTCGCGTTGTCGGCGCGAGGCTCGGCAACCACTCGCTGAGTGCGTGGATCGTCGAGAAACAGGTAATGCGTCAACGCCGATAACCAGCTCGCCACCTTATGCGGGCCTCGGTGATTTTCTTCACCCACCAACATGTGAATACCGCGGTCGTAATCGCCGGCGTCATAGAACGGCGCGATGCGATCTTCCTTGGCCCAATAGGCTTCAAAATAGGCGAACGGCTGATCATCGAAACAACCGATCAGCGTCAGGGTATGGGGATCGGTTTCAAGTTTGCTCAGGTACTCGTGATGCTGCTCGAGGCTGCCCTCCTCCTGCCAGAAACTCGCCACGCGCGGGCTGTTCTGCCAACGATTGAATCGCGCCAGGTCCAGGTCGATGTTCACCGTGCGCAGGGAAATCCAGGCACCGAGGCGCGCATCAAAACGCCGATAGACTTCACCACGCGGTTTCACCGGCCGCAGCGGATGACGCTTGCCGCCGCTGATGACCATTTGCTGCGGATAACTCGGTGTCAGTGACGCGCCCAGCCAAGGCTGAGGCAACTGCCAGAACAGCGTGCGTTCGCAACGATACTGGCCGACGATTTCGTCAGGGATCAGCAACCCGCTGAGCAATGCTTCGGTGGGGGCTTCATCGAGATGCCAGGTCAGGCGCTGGCAGGCCGGGTCACGGGCAAACAGCCAATAACAGGCCGCCCAGACGGCACGATTATCGGCGTGGTCGAAGCGCTCTTCTACTTGCACTTGCAGCGCGGGCTCGCGAGTCAGACGCAACAGAATCAGCGGCTGCCCTTCACGGCTGAGACACAGGCGGCTTTCGGTTTCATCAGCTACAAGACGGCTTCCTGTCGGCAAGGCCAGGGCAGTCAGGTCATTCAGAGTGGACATGGGTCGGGCTCACGTTAATCGTCGACAGTTCAACGAGGTGACGTGAGCCAGTGCGGGAAATTTAAGAGAAGTCGGTCAATACGCGACCTGTGGCGCGATCTCAGCTACTCGGGACCGGCACCACGGCGATCTTGTAGGGATCGAAAATCTTCAGCATCTCGCCATTGTCCCGCAACCCTTGCAGCAACTTGCCGAACGCCTCGCCACTGATCGGTGCGGCCGGCCGGAGGATGGCGTAGTGGTGATAAACCTGATCGATACGCTGGGACACCAGCAGCTGATCGGCGACTTTCTCGTTGCGCAGCAAGTAATCGCTCAGGTAAGAGCGTGTCACCAGGGCAACGTCGGCACGCCCCCGCAGCACCATCAGCAGGTTACTGTCATGGGAATAGGTCAGCGTTGCGTTGTAGGTGTCGGCCAGATACTTGGGATCGGCGTTGAAATTGGCAAACTCGTAGTGATAGCCGCTGTACAGCGCCAGGCGCTTGCCCGTCAGGTCTTTGAAGTAACTCTCATCGCGATCGGGTTTCTTCTGCGCGACAAAGATTTCTGCATCTTCCAGGCCCATATCGACGTCGGTATGCGGAATGTCCTTCCAGCCCCAGTCCGGGTTCTCGAAAATCGCCATATCGACCCGGCCTTCCTTGAAGTCGTTGAAACGCCTGGGAATGGAGGTGGGCACCAGCACAAACTGATAGTCGGTTTGCAACTGATTCAGCGCTTCCACCAGCTGCGGCAGCAGACCGGTGTCGGCACCGGACTCCGGGCGCACGGTATAGGGTGGAAAATGGGCGGCACCGACCCGCACCAGTTGCGCGGCCTGAGACGGTAACACCCAGCACACCGCAAGCGCCGCCAGCAAAAGCCGCGACGTCACTCGAATTGGCGAAGACATCAAAACAGCCACTCCCCGAAAAAAATACTCATCAATGCATTCAAGCTAGGCGGTTTCGCCGACTTAGCCAATTTCTTGCCTGGATAGACGGTTCACTGCCGTTCTTCAAGTACCAGAATCAACGCCTCATCGGCCAATTGATCGAGGCTCATGCTGCCGCCTGCGCGAAACCAGGTGGTGGTCCAGGACAACGCACCGGTCAGAAAACGGCGGGTGATGAACACATCCCCGCGAATAAAACCGGCCTCCTTGGCCTCGCCCAGCACCTGAAGCCAGAGCGCTTCATAAATGTCGCGCAGCGCCAGCACCTGCGCCTGCCCGTCTTCGGACAGCGAGCGCCATTCATACACCAACACCGCCATGGCCTCGCCGCTGCCGCCCATGATCGACTGCAATTCACAACGAATCAGCGCCAGTACCCGCTCGCGCACACTGCCGGCTTCTGCCAGGGCTGCACGCATCAACGCAGTGTTGTAGCGAATGGTTTCTTCCATCACCGCCCGCAGGATCTCGTCCTTGCTTTTGAAGTGATGAAAAATACTGCCGGACTGAATCCCCACGGCGCCGGCCAGATCGCGCACGGTGGTGCGTTCGTAACCTTTGTTGCGGAACAGGTGAGCCGCCACTTGCAGCAGTTTGCCGCGGGCGCTGTCCGGGTCGGTCAATTGGCCGCTGTCGACCAATTCGCGCATCACCCTCAGGGCATTTTGCTCGTCCACCCGTTCTCTCCTACAGTCGATCAATCAAATACGCCGCTCGCCGCTAAAACTGCGGGGTTGCGCGGGCAATTTAAGCTGGCGTGGGCAACCAAGCAAGCGCTCGGGCAGAAGATATTTATGCCGTTTACAAACCAAGCGCTTGCTTGGTAGTCTCGATGCACTTCTATCGGAGGTGGCTATGGAGTTGACTGTGCCAAAAACAATCCGCATCGGTTGCGCCAGCGCCTTCTGGGGCGACACCTCGACCGCCGCCGCGCAATTGGTGGAAGGTGGGCGTCTGGACTATCTGGTCTTCGATTATCTGGCCGAAATTACGATGTCGATCATGGCCGGCGCGCGGATGAAAGATCCCCACGCCGGTTACGCCAGCGACTTCATCGAAATCCTCAGCCCGCTGTTGGGTCAACTCGCCGAACAGAAAATCCGCGTCATCAGCAACGCCGGCGGGGTCAATCCGCAAGCCTGCGCCGCCGCCCTGCAAGCGGCCTGCGACAAGGCCGGAGTGGCGCTGAAAATCGCCGTGCTGCTGGGCGATGACTTGCAGCCGCAGCTCAAACAGTTGGGCGGCAGCGGTATCCACGAAATGTTCAGTGGCGCCCCCTTGCCGCCGATGTGCGTCTCGACCAACGCCTACCTCGGCGCACCGGGCATCGTCGAAGCCCTGCGTCTGGGCGCCGACATCGTCATCACCGGACGCGTGGTCGACAGCGCCGTGGTCAGCGCCGCGCTGGTGCATGAATTCGGCTGGTCCTGGCACGCCTACGACAAACTCGCCCAGGCCGCATTGGCCGGGCACATCATCGAATGTGGTGCCCAGTGCACCGGCGGCAACTTCACCGATTGGCGCGAGGTGCCCGACTACGAACACATCGGCTTCCCCATCGTCGAAGTCAGCGCCGACAGCCAGTTCATCGTCAGCAAACCCGAAGGCTCCGGCGGACTGGTCACACCACTGACGGTCGGCGAGCAGATGCTGTATGAAATCGGTAACCCGCAGGCGTATCTGCTGCCGGACGTGGTCTGCGATTTCACTGAAGTCAAACTCGTGCAACAAGGCAAAAACGCGGTCCAGGTGCACGGCGCAAAAGGCTTGCCGCCGACCGATCAGTACAAGGTCAGCGCGACGTACCCGGACGGTTTCCGCTGCACCGCCAGTTGTCTGATCGCCGGGATCGATGCGGTCGACAAGGCGCGTCGAGTCAGCGAAGCCATCATCAACAAGACATCGGAAATCTTCAGCCAGCGCGGTTGGCCACCCTACAGCGAAGTGAACATCGAACTGCTCGGCTGCGAGGCCACTTACGGCCCCCACGGTCAGCGTCAGGACAGCCGCGAAGTGGTCATCAAACTCGCGGTGCGCCATCCGGGTAAACAGGCGTTGATTGTGTTCTCCCGGGAGATCGCCCAGGCCGCCACCGGCATGGCGCCGGGACTGACCGGGATTGTCGGTGGACGGCCGACGGTGTATCCGCTGATCCGGCTGTTCTCGTTCCTTATCGACAAAACCGCCTGCACGCTGGAAATTGATCTCAAGGGCCAGCGCCACCCCTGCGCCTTGCCCGCCGTTGATGTACTCGACACCGCCGACCTGCCCGTGGCGTGCGCCCCACCGAAACCTTCAGACCGGGCCGATGCCAGCGTGGCCCTGGTCAAACTCGCCGTGGCGCGCTCCGGTGACAAGGGCAACCACAGCAACATCGGCGTCATGGCCCGCGAGCCGGAGTACCTGCCGTGGATTGCCGAAGCCTTGACGCCGGAAGTGATCGTCGACTGGATGAGTCATGTCCTCGACCCGATCCACGGACGTGTCGAACGCTGGTACCTGCCGGGCACCCACAGCCTTAATTTTCTGCTGGAAAACGCCTTGGGAGGCGGTGGCGTGGCCAGCCTGCGGATCGATCCGCAAGGCAAAGCCTTCGCCCAGCAACTGCTGGAAATCCAGATACCGGTGCCTCAGCGCATCGCCGACCAGGTCAACTAGAGGACTGCCGCCATGGCTTACGATTCGATTTTCAAAGCCGATTTGTTTGCTGGCCAAAACATCATCGTCACCGGTGGCGGCAGCGGCATCGGCCGTTGCACCGCTCACGAACTGGCGGCCCTCGGCGCCCATGTGCTGCTGCTCGGACGCAAGGCCGACAAGCTGAAAAACGTCGCGGCCGAAATTGCCGAAGATGGCGGAAAGGCTGATTGGATGGTCTGCGATATTCGTGAGGAAGAAGCGGTCAGGCATGTGGTCAGCGAGTTGATCCGCAAGCACGGACCGATTCACGGCCTGGTCAACAATGCCGGCGGGCAGTACCCGTCGCCGCTGGCGTCGATCAATCAAAAAGGGTTCGATACGGTGTTGCGCACTAACCTGATGGGCGGCTTCCTGATGGCCCGCGAAGTGTTCAACCAATCCATGAGCACGCACGGCGGCGCCATCGTCAACATGCTCGCCGACATGTGGGGCGGCATGCCCGGCATGGGCCACTCGGGCGCGGCGCGTTCAGGCATGGACAACCTCACCAAGACCGCCGCGTTCGAATGGGGTTATGCCGGGGTGCGGGTCAACGCCGTGGCGCCGGGCTGGATCGCGTCCAGTGGCATGGACACCTACGAAGGCGCGTTCAAAGCGGTGATCCCGACGTTGCGCGAGCACGTTCCGCTGAAACGCATCGGCACCGAATCGGAAGTCAGCGCCGCGATCGTTTTCCTGCTCAGCCCGGCAGCGGCATTTGTCAGTGGCAGCACCTTGCGCATCGACGGTGCCGCCAGCCTGGGCGGGCGCGCCTGGCCGATACACAAGGCGCAGATCAGCGAGTCATATAACGGTTTTCACCGTGCCTACCTCCCTGACGTGCTCAAGGACAAGGAATAAGTCATGCCGGTGATTCAGTCGCAAGTGGACCCGTTCAGCGAACAGTTCGCCCGCAATCGCGCGGCGATGCTGGTCAGCATCGAGCACGTCCGCCAGCTCGAGCAGATCCTGCTGAACAAGGCGGCCGAAGCCAAACCCAGGTTCGACAAACGCGGGCAACTGCTGCCCCGGGAACGCCTCAATCTGCTGCTGGACCCCGGCGCCCCGTTCCTCGAACTGGCGAGCCTGGCGGGCTACAAGCTGCATGACGACAAAGACGGCAGCTCGGCAGGCGGCGGGTTGATCGCCGGGATCGGCTACGTGTCCGGCGTGCGGGCACTGGTGGTGGCAAACAACAGTGCGATCAAGGGCGGGACCATTTCCCCCAGCGGTTTGAAAAAATCCCTGCGCCTGCAACAGATCGCCATGGAGAACAAACTGCCGGTCATTACCCTGGCCGAAAGCGGTGGCGCCAACCTCAATTACGCGGCGGAGATTTTCGTCGAAGGCGCCCGCAGTTTTGCCAATCAGGCGCGGATGTCGGCCATGGGCCTGCCGCAAATCACCGTGGTCCATGGCTCGGCCACGGCGGGCGGCGCCTATCAGCCAGGGTTGTCGGATTACGTGGTGGTGGTGCGTGGCAAGGCCAAGCTGTTTCTGGCCGGCCCGCCGCTGCTCAAGGCTGCCACCGGCGAAGTCGCCACCGATGAAGCACTGGGCGGTGCCGAGATGCATGCGCAAATCGCCGGCACCGCTGAATACCTGGCCGAGAACGATGCCGATGGCGTGCGGCAGGTGCGCGAGATTGTCAGCCTGTTGCCGTGGAATGATCAGTTGCCCTGGGTACCCGAACGTCGGTGGGAAGAACCGCTCTACCCCATCGACGAGTTGCTCGGGCTGATTCCTGACGACGCGAAAAAACCTTACGACGTGCGCGAAATCATCGCGCGGATTGCCGACGGATCGAACTTTCTCGAATTCAAGGGCGAGTTCGATCAACAAACCGTCTGCGGCCATTTGCAGATTCAAGGCCGCGCCTGCGGGTTCATTGGCAACAACGGGCCGATCACGCCCAAGGGTGCGAGCAAGGCGGCGCAGTTCATTCAGCTCTGTGACCAGAGCCAGACGCCGCTGCTGTTTTTTCACAACACCACCGGGTTCATGGTCGGCACCGAGTCGGAGCAGCAAGGCGTGATCAAACATGGCGCGAAAATGATTCAAGCGGTGGCCAATGCCCGCGTGCCTAAACTGACCATCGTCGTCGGTGGCTCCTACGGCGCCGGCAACTACGCGATGTGCGGCCGCGGCCTCGACCCGCGCTTCATTTTTGCCTGGCCCAACAGCCGCACGGCGGTGATGGGCGGCGCCCAGGCCGGCAAAGTGCTGCGAATCGTCACCGAGGGCAAGCAGGCCAAGGACGGCCTGGTGCCCGACCCGAAAATGCTCGACATGCTGGAACAGGTCACCGCGCAGAAACTCGACAGCCAGTCCACCGCGCTGTACGGCAGCGCCAGCCTGTGGGACGACGGGTTGATTGATCCTCGCGATACCCGGACCTTGCTCGGGTACTTGCTGGATATTTGTCATGAAGCCGAAGTGCGACCGCTGCAATCCAACAGTTTTGGCGTAGCCCGTTTCTAAGGGCGCTCAGGAGAACAATAAAAATGATCTTCACCCAGGAACACGAAGCACTGCGCCGCACCGTCCGGCAATTCGTCGATCACGAGATCAATCCTCACGTCGAGGCATGGGAAAAGGCTGGACGCTTTCCGATCCACGAGATCTTCCGCAAGGCCGGCGACCTCGGCCTGCTGGGGATTTCCAAACCGGAAAAGTTTGGCGGCATGGGGCTCGATTACAGCTATTCGATCGTCGCGGCTGAAGAGTTCGGCACCATCCACTGCGGCGGCATTCCGATGTCCATCGGCGTGCAGACCGACATGTGCACCCCGGCGCTGGCGCGTTTCGGCTCCGATGAACTGCGCGAAGAGTTTCTCCGTCCGGCGATCACTGGCGAGCAGGTCGGCTGCATTGGTGTTTCCGAAGTCGGCGCCGGTTCCGACGTGGCCGGTTTGAAAACCACCGCCCGCAAGGACGGCGACGACTACGTGATCAACGGCAGCAAGATGTGGATCACCAACTCGCCGAGCGCCGATTTCATCTGTCTGTTAGCCAACACCTCGGACGACAAACCGCACATCAACAAGTCGCTGATCATGGTGCCGATGAACACCCCCGGCATCAGCCTCAGCTCGCACCTGGACAAGCTCGGCATGCGCAGCTCGGAAACCGCTCAGGTATTTTTCGACAACGTGCGCGTGCCGCAACGCAACCGCATCGGCCATGAAGGCGCGGGGTTCATGATGCAGATGCTGCAGTTCCAGGAGGAACGGCTGTTCGGCGCGGCGAACATGATCAAGGGCCTGGAGTACTGCATCGACAGCACCATCGAGTACTGCAAGGAACGTAAAACCTTCGGCAGTGCGCTGATCGATAATCAGGTCATCCACTTCCGCCTGGCCGAACTGCAAACCGAAATCGAATGCCTGCGGGCGCTGGTCTACCAGGCCACCGAGCAGTACATCAAAGGCCAGGACGTCACCCGCCTGGCGTCGATGGCCAAACTCAAGGCCGGGCGTCTGGGCCGGGAAGTCAGCGACAGCTGCCTGCAATATTGGGGCGGCATGGGCTTCATGTGGGACAACCCGGTGGCCCGCGCTTACCGTGACGTACGGCTGGTGTCGATCGGAGGCGGTGCCGACGAAATCATGCTGGGCATCATCTGCAAACTCATGGGCATCCTGCCGGGGAAAAAGAAATGAGCACCTTGCCCGTTTGCCAGACCTTGCTGCTCGAACCACATAACGGTGTCCTGCACATCACTCTCAACCGCCCCGAAAGCCGCAATGCCATGAGTTTGCAAATGGTTGCCGAACTGCGTGCGGTGCTGGCGGCGGTGCGTGACGACCGAGCCATTCGGGCGCTGGTGATCGGTGGTGCGGGCGGGCATTTTTGCGCCGGTGGCGACATCAAGGACATGGCCAATGCACGCGCTCAGGGCCCGAGAGCCTATCGCGACTTGAATCGCGCGTTCGGTGCGCTGCTGCAAGAGGTGCAACACGCGCCGCAAGTGGTGATCACGGTGCTTCAAGGCGCGGTGCTCGGTGGTGGTTTTGGTCTGGCCTGCGTCAGCGACGTCGCCTTGGCCGATCACCAGGCGCAATTTGGTCTGCCGGAAACCAGCCTCGGCCTTCTGCCTGCGCAGATCGCGCCGTTCGTGGTGCAGCGCATCGGCCTGACTCAGACTCGCCGACTGGCGCTGACCGCTGCACGTTTCGATGGCACGCAGGCACGACGCATGGGGTTGGTGCATTTTGTCGAGCATGACGCGCAAGCGTTGGCCGAGCGTCTCGATGAAATTCTGGCCCATGTGTTGTGTTGCGCACCGGAGGCGAATGCGACGACCAAAAAGCTGTTGCTGGCGAGTGCCGGACAGCCATCGAATGCGTTGCTGGATGAAGCGGCCGACTGGTTCAGCGAGGCGGTGACCGGGACTGAAGGTATTGAGGGGACCATGGCCTTCGTGCAGAAACGCAAACCGGGTTGGGCTATTTAAGAGCCTGCTCGCGAAGAGGCCATCACTTTCACCGTACAACTTCAGAGAAGACCCAATGCCCGGACTAAGCAAAATCCTGATCGCCAACCGCGGTGAAATCGCCTGCCGCATCCAGCGCACCGCCCAGGCATTGGGCTATCGCACGGTCGCGGTGTTCAGCGATGCCGACGCCGATGCGTTGCATGTGCAGATGGCCGACGAAGCCGTGAACATCGGCCCGGCCCCGGTGCAGCAGTCCTATCTGAGTATCCCGGCCATTCTCGACGCCGCCCGGCGCACGGGCGCTGACGCGATCCATCCGGGCTATGGCTTCCTCTCGGAAAACGCCGGCTTCGCCCGCGCCTGCCAGGATGCCGGCATCACCTTCATCGGCCCCAGTCCCGAAGCCATCGATCTGATGGGCAGCAAACGCCTGTCGAAACTCGCCATGCTCGATGCCGGTGTGCCGTGCATCAAGGGTTACCAGGGCGAAGAACAGGACGACGCAACCCTGAGCCGCGAAGCCGCACGCATCGGGTTTCCGCTGATGATCAAGGCCAGTGCCGGCGGTGGCGGGCGTGGCATGCGCCTGGTGCACGAGGCCAGTGATTTGCTCGAACAACTGCGCACCGCCCGCTCCGAAGCGCTGCATGGGTTTGGCAGTGACGAACTGATTCTCGAGCAAGCGCTGATCGACCCGCGTCACGTCGAAGTTCAACTGTTCGGCGACCAGCACGGCAACCTGATCTACCTTGGCGAGCGCGACTGTTCGATCCAGCGTCGCCACCAGAAAGTCATCGAGGAAGCACCCTGCCCGGTAATGACCGCCGAGTTGCGTCAGGCCATGGGCGAAGCGGCGCTCAAGGCGGGTCGCGCAGTGAATTACGTCGGCGCTGGCACTGTCGAGTTCCTGCTGGATACGCGTGGGCAGTTTTACTTTCTGGAGATGAACACCCGACTCCAGGTGGAGCACCCGGTGACCGAATTGATCACCGGCCTCGATCTGGTGGCCTGGCAGTTGCACGTCGCCGAAGGACTGCCTCTGCCCTTGCGACAGGAGCAGGTTCAGCTCAGCGGCCATGCCATGGAAGTCCGTTTGTACGCCGAAGATCCGGCACACGGTTTTCTGCCGCAAACCGGTCGCATCACCGCCTGGGAGCCTGCGTTGCAGCGCGGCGTGCGAATCGATCATGGCTTGATCGAAGGCCAGACAGTCAGCCCGTTTTATGACCCGATGCAGGGCAAGATCATCGCCCACGGTGCCACCCGCGAAGAAGCCCGGCGCAAATTGCTGCGGGCGGTGCAGGACAGCGTGCTGCTCGGCGTGCAGAGCAATCAGCGCTTGCTCGCCAGCCTGCTTGACCACCCGCAGTTCATCAGCGGAGAGTTCAGCACCGGGTTCATCCCGGCACACTTTGCCGAGCATCCCTGCCTGCATGCGCATGTGCCGAGCGCCGAAGAACTGGCCATCGCTGCTGCGCTGTTCTATCAAGCCTCGGCGCAGGTTCATCACGTGCCACTGGCCGGTTGGCGCAACAACGCCAGCGTACCGTTGCACTATCGAATCGGCCTTGAGGATCAGGATTGGCCGGTGGAATTGAACGCTGTGCCGGGTGAACCGTATCGGATTCAAGTCGCTGAGCAAAACGTTGAATTAACGATCATCCAGTGCGATGGACGCTGGGCCAGCCTGGAAATCAACGGCATCCGGCGATGCCATGCCTATCGTCTTGAAGCCGGGCAACTCTGGCTGTTCACCCGTCCCGGCAGTGTGCGGCTGGTGGACCGGACGCAGGCCTTGGTCAGCAGTCAGGCCAGCGTCAGCTCCGGCACCCTCAAGGCCCCGATGGACGGCGCGATCGTCGAAGTATTGGTGGCTGAGGGCAGCCCGGTCAGTAAAGGCCAGTTGTTGGTGGTGCTGGAGGCCATGAAAATGGAGCATCCGCTCAAGTCGGGCATCGACGGCGTGCTCAAACGCTTGCAGGTCAGGGTCGGTGACCAGGTGAAAAATCGTCAGATTTTGTTGGAGGTCGAATAAGCCGCTAGGCGGATCCGCCGGGTTTGGCTACGCTCAAGCCCTATCAGGACGCGGATACCAGGAACCCTGCGATGCCTCACTGGCTGGTCATTGATCTAGAAGCCACCACCGATGAGGGTGGTTGGCCAGTAACAGAAATGGAAATCATCGAAATCGGCGCCACCCTGGTGGACCGAAAAGGCCGAGAACTGGATAGCTTTCAGCGCTTCGTGCGTCCGACGCGTCGGCCTTTGCTGACGCCGTTTTGCCGGGAACTGACCCGCATCACCCAGGCCAACATCGACGCCGCACAGCCTCTGAGCGAGGTCTGGGCGTCGTTCGAACACTGGCTCGGCCAGCATCACTCGCGCCTCGAAGGCTGGGCCAGTTGGGGCGATTACGATCGCAAACAGTTGGTTCAGGAGTGGGAGCACCTGCAACTCGACAGCGCCCTGAGCCGGGTGCCGCACATGAACCTCAAACAGCGCTTTGCCAAGGCTCGCCGGCTGGAACGCCCGCTGGGGCTTAACGGCGCGCTGCAACTGGCGGGCATGCAGTTCAGTGGCCAACAACATCGGGCGCTGGAAGATGCGCGCAATACCGCACGATTATTGCCACTGGTTCTTCCGCTTTAGAGAGGTGACGCCGGCATGGGCCTTGTGCATACTGGCCGGCCCTTTTTAGCCCTTTTCGAGGAATCGCCCATGTTTAAAGTCAACGAGTACTTCGACGGCACCGTCAAGTCGATCGCCTTTGGCACCGCTGAAGGTCCTGCGACCATCGGCGTCATGGCACCGGGCGAATACGAATTCGGCACCAGCCAGCGTGAAATCATGCACGTGGTGTCCGGCGCCCTGACCGTCAAACTGCCGGACAGCAGCGACTGGGAAACCTTCGCCGCCGGCAGCCAGTTCAACGTGCCCGCCAACAGCAAGTTCCAGTTGAAAGTGGCCGTCGACACCGCTTACCTGTGCGAATACCGCGGCTAAACCCCTGGGTGTTCACAGCGACAAAAAATGCCCGTGTCCTTGGACACGGGCACTTTTTGTTCAAGGGCAGTCATTCAAATTGTCTTATTCCAGGACCGTCACCGGCATACCGACTTCGAGTTGGCCATTGCTGTCGTTGACCAGGTTCTGTCCGAACATCGCGCCGTCGGCTTCGGCACGGTATTTCTGCAACGTAGCCAGAGGTTCGCGATCTTCACTGCGCTCGCCGGTTTGCGGGTCGATGGTGGTCAGAATGCAGCGTGAACACGACTTGACCACGCGGAACTCGACATCGCCGATGCGGATGCGCTTCCAGCCATCTTCGGCATACGCCTCGCTGCCCTCGATCACCAGGTTGGGCCGAAAGCGCAGCATTTCCAGCGGGCGGCCGACTTTTTGCGACAAGTCCTCCAGTGAGGCCTGTCCGATCAGCAACAGCGGAAAGCCATCGGCGAAGGCCACCTGATCATTCTCCTTGCCGTAGCCGGCCTGGGTGGTCCGTGCGCGATCAAGAGGTACTTGTACCAGGCGAGTCGGTTTACCAATGAACTCACTGACCCAGGCACCCGCCTCGTCACCGGCATCCGGCACACGCAACGTATCGCGCCAAATGGTCACGCCACGCAGTTCCGCGTCGCTGGCAGGCAAGGCGATATCGATCGGTGAGCGGCCCGGCGCACTGAGGGTCAAGCCACCGTCGGCATTCCACAACGCCGACAGCTGACTCATCTGCGCCACTGCACGCTGGGTCAGAAAGCGCCCGCTGGCCTCGTCCACCAGCATCCAGCGTCGATCACCGTCCAGGCCCAGCTTGTCGAGGCTGACCTGCTTCAGGATCTCACCCTTGCCGGATTTCAACGGATAACGATAAAGCGCGCTCAGACGCAACATGGCCAGCTCCCTGGTGGGCAAAAAACGCCACCCTATACGAGCTTGGTCGCCGAATCAAAGGCTGACGTCAAGTCAGCCTTTGCCGGTGGTGTCAGGCAGGCACTTCATCAAGCATCAGACGCTGGCGCACCACATCGACGAGTTTGTCCGGCTGGAATTTGGAGAGGAAGTTGTCGCAGCCGACCTTCTTCACCATCGAGTCGTTGAAGCTGCCGGACAACGAGGTATGCAGAACCACATAAAGGCCACGCAGACGCGGGTCGTTGCGGATTTCCGTGGTCAGGCGATAGCCGTCCATCTCCGGCATTTCCGCGTCGGTGAAGATCATCAGCAGTTTGTCTGTCATGTTCACACCGGTATCGGCCCAGGCCTTGAGCATGTTCAGAGCCTTCAAGCCATCGCTGGCGATGTGCATCTTCACGCCCAACTGACCCAGGGTGTCACGCAATTGCGACAGCGCCACGTTCGAGTCGTCCACCAGCAGCACTTCACGGCCACGGGCACGCTCGAGAACCGGATCGTCGAGTTTGTCGCGCGAGACCTTGGCGTTGTACGGAACGATTTCCGCCAGGACTTTTTCGACGTCGATGATTTCCACCAACTGATCGTCGACCTTGCTGATGGCCGTCAAATAATGCTGACGACCTGCGCTGGCCGGCGGCGGCAGAATGGCTTCCCAGTTCATGTTGACGATACGGTCCACACCACCGACCAGGAACGCCTGCACCGAACGGTTGTACTCGGTGACGATGATCGTACTGGTCGGGCTTGGCACCAGCGGACGCATACCAATGGCCTGGGACAGGTCGATCACCGGCAGGGTCTGGCCACGCAAATTAACCACACCGCAGACAAACGGATGACGCTGGGGCATCAGGGTCAGCTTCGGCAGTTGCAGCACTTCCTGCACTTTGAACACGTTGATCGCGAACAATTGCCGTCCGGCCAGCCGGAACATGAGAATTTCCAGGCGATTCTCACCCACCAGTTGCGTGCGTTGGTCTACCGTGTCGAGAATGCCGGCCATCAATGACTCCTGGGCTTGTTCTGATGAATTCACTAAAGGGGGTTATCGGCTGTTTTTGCCGGACCTTGACCCCCGTGTAAAATGCCACGACCAAACATTGATGTCACATTAACATCATGCTTTACTGGCCAGGCGATTTCATCTGCCCCATTGCCTGCCGCGAGACCTCGTTTCGTTCGGTTGGTTCCCCCGTGTAAGGGATTCCCCTAGTAACAATCAGGCCCAACCTGATATTCGCAACATCCAATAGCCATTAATGTGACGCCATTCTCATTGCATGAACGGAGTCAGGCTTTTGTGTGCGATCGCAGGTAAGTGGCCATCCACCCTATCGAGTTCCCCAGCCTGCAGCCAGACAGGCCGGCGCGCGATCTCACGACGGCATGGCAATGCGGGGACTCTGATCGTCCCCGTCGACACACTCGACATCCCCTCATTTGACATGACGTTGTGGAGATAAGCATGCCGAACGATCGTAAAGAGTGGGCTCAACGGCTCCCTGAGTTTCTCGTCGAAGCAGAGACACTCCTGGTCAAAACCGAGGAATGCCTGAGTCATTTGCAACTGATCAGCAATGACAAGGATGCCATCGACTGCATGCTTAGCACCCTGCTCAAACTGGCCAACAAGGCTGATGCCCTCGCTCTGGCAGCCGTTTCGGAGTTTTCGTTGCACATTCATGGTTTGCTGAGCCATGCCCAGAATCACATGGATTTACACGACCAGGCCCTGAGTGCGCTGAAAGACTGCCTGACGTTGATCGCCTGGCAACTCGAGCTTATCGATCAGAAGACCGGCCAACTCAGCCTTGATGACAGCGAACAGACATCCCTGATCGAAGCCTTCGCCTTTCAGGTCGGACACAGTCAGTTTCAGCCCCCCGCTAATTCCAAACCGTTCACACTCGTTTCCTTTGCAGGTCGGCAAGCCTGAATTATCGAGCCCCTATGCCGTGCTGTGAATTTTTATTGCCATGACTGCCCTTCCAACTTTAGCGGGCTCATGTCGCATTTGAATATTCCATACCTACCTACGACATCTCGAAACAAATAAACCATTCTTGCCACCCAACTTTTTCCATTATGGAACTGCTGTCCATAAATGCTTGTTTCCTGACTCTGCAGACCTATATACCAAACGCGACCAACGGTATCTTAAGTGGTATTATGCCGCCCATTAGTTGACGTCAATTAATGGCAGAGTGACTCCAGACAGAGACCCGTCATCCTCGATGCCCGGTCTTCCCGCAGCGAACATCCATTGGCTCCATCCGCTATGTACGCCAGCCTCAAGTCAATCACCCCAAGGCCACCCTCCCCAAAAAACGCACGCCTGGTCACGCTTATGTTGTGTACCTGCTCGGCGCTTGGCTGCCTGCTGATTTATAGCCTGTCCACTCCTCTGCCGCTGAGTCTGCTGGTACTCAATATTGCGGCATTGACCTGCGTCTGGGTGCAGTATTGTCTTTCGCGCAAGTCGATAAAGTTTCAACCCCAGGAGTTGGCTGACCGGCTGTTGGAGGTTCAGGAAAACGAACGCCACCGGCTCAGTCGGGAACTGCATGACGACATCGGCCAATTGCTGACCGCGGCAAAACTTCAAAGCGACTGGCTCAAACGCCGAATGCCCGAAGAACTTCAGGGCCAGTGTTCGGTGCTCTGCGACACGCTGGAAGAAACCCTGGCCAAAGTGCGAGACGTATCGGCCATTCTCAATCCGAGGCAGCTGACCAGTCTCGGGCTGGAAGCCAGTCTGCGGGCGCATTTACTCAAGACGCTGGCCAACACGCCGGTGCACTGGAGCCTGGAATGCCATCAGCGTTTGGCCGGTATACCGGAGGAAATGACGGTGGCTGCCTTTCGAATCACTCAGGAAGCGGTGACCAATATATTGCGCCATGCCGAAGCGAAAAATCTGTTGGTCCGCCTGCAACGTCTGCCGCAGGGCCTGACACTGTTAATCAGTGACGATGGCCTGGGATTCGCGCCAGCGAACGATCCAGGTCGTGAGGGGCAACGTGGAATGGCAGGGATGTCGGAACGGATCAATCAGCTGGGAGGCACACTGAGCGTGACCAGCGAGCCGGGCAAAGGCACTCAAATCGAAGCACTCTTCCCCTGGGCGCCTCGTGCGCTCGAACGGGCCAGTACGAATAAGGTTATGCGTTGACTTGTAACTTACTTCTGGTGGATGACCACTCGCTTATCAGGGCAGGCGTGCGCGCTCTGGTGCTGGATATTCCCGGCTACGCGGTAATCGGTGAGGCCAATGACGGCTCGCAGTTGCTCGAGATGGTCGAGCAGCTGTCCCCCGACATCATCCTGCTGGATATTTCCATGAAGGAAACCAGTGGCCTTGACGCATTGCAGCGACTCAAGCGAGTACGCCCGCAGAGCAAGGTGCTGATCCTGTCGATGCACACTGATCCAGCACTCATCATGCAGGCACTGGAATCCGGTGCACATGGCTACCTGCTCAAGGACACCACGGCTACCGAGCTTGAACATGCCCTGGATGCCTTGCGTAACAACGAACGCTACCTGAGCCCGGCCATCGCCCACACCGTCATCAACCAGGCGCTGACCCGAACTCAGAAAAACCAGCCGGAACCTGCAGACTCGCACAACCTGACAGCGCGTCAGCTGGAAATCCTTCGGCTGATCGTTCGCGGAAAATCCACCCGGGAAATTGCCAATGGCCTGGGCCTCAGCATCAAAACCGTTGAAACCCACCGTTCGCAGATCATGAAGCGCTTGCAGATCTACGATGTGGCGGGCCTGGTGCTGTTCGCCGTGCGCGAGCAGATCATCAGCCTGGATGATTGATCAACTGCGATGACCCCAGCAGCGGCGAGTTTTCAGGTAAATGCACGCGCAGTGCCGCTGGACGTGTCGAGAAACGCAAGTTGTCACCTTCCAGAGGTTCGCCATCGAGGTTGATGTAGAGGCCTTCCGCAACCTTGATTTCGACCCAGGGCAATCGGACTCGTACAAACATGTTGTCGATGCCGAAGCCATCGGTCAGCAGGCTTTTCAAAGTCCCGACGACTTCCTGCGGAGCAGGCAGAATACTGATGTCCAGCAGACCGTCGTCAGCCAGCGCTTCTGGACACAACACATGTCCACCGCCGGCCTGCCGGCCATTGCCGATGCCCAATGCCAACAGCTCGCCACTCCACTGGAAATCAGGCCCCTGCAACTCGCCATAGGCTGCGTGCAACTCACTGAAGCGCGATAAACCGGTGAAAAGGTAAGCCGCGCCCCCGAGGATTTTTTTCAAGTCCTCCGAGGTGTTTGCCGTGACCTGACTGCCAAAACCGCCCGTGGCCATATTCAGGAACACCTGCCCACCGACCTCCCCCAGATCAATGGCGCTCGGCGCAGTGTCAAGAAGATCCAGCGCCTGATCGGGCTCCAGAGGCACGCCGGCGGCACGAGCAAAATCATTGGCGGTCCCCAAGGGCATCAGTATCAGGCTGGCCTGCGTCGTATGCGACGCCATAGCCTCGGCAATATCACGCAAGGTGCCATCACCGCCGCCGGCGATGATCTGCATGTAGCCTGCCGCCAGCGCTTCATCCACCAGCCGCTGGGCGTCGCCGGCCTCCCAGGTCACTCGAACGGCCAGCTCCCAACCCTGTTGGCGCTTGCCCTCCACGGCAGAACGGACCGCCTCGTTGAGCGCTTGCTTGCCATGCAGAATCAACAGTGCCTTGCGTTCGCTCATTGCTGTCACTCCCAAGATTGAATTCCGTATGGGAGATGTTGACCTCATCTCGTCACATAAAAGTCGAAAGAATTTGAATTATTTGAAGTCGAGCAGTATGGCGTCCTACAAGGCGGGACTTTTTCTTACAAGATGTGAGGAATCGGCTCAATTGACCGACCCATGCGATTGGTACACCTTGGCGCCTGCAGTTATCAAACATCAGCAGGAACTACACAGGGACGTGCCATGCAAAACCATGAAATCAGGTCACCGGACATCCCGGTCATACCGTTCGCAGAAAAACGCGTCAATCATCAAGCTGAATTCAAAAACAGCGCAAAGCCCATTGGAGAAGCTGCTATGGAATCTCGCGTCGTTGAATTGGAGACACACCTCAAATACATCCGACGAGACATGGATGAAATCCGTAGTGACGTCAAATCCATAAAACACAGGCTTGCCTATTCGGCTATCGGAACAGCCGTCGTCATCGGGGTTCTGGTCTGGATCGCCAATAGCCGTTTCGACCAGGTCGTGACACTCCTGGCTCACCAAGGGTAAGCCAGGAACGCAAAACCCGGTTCGATCAACCGGGTTTGCGCAGTAAGCCCGCGGCAGGAGTCAGCTCAGGACTTCGCTCAGCGGGATGAAGTCCACGTAGTCACCTTCGATCAGCGTGCGATCCTCCAGCACCTCAACCAGGCCATCAGCCCAGGCAGCGCTACGCAGTACACCAGAACTCTGATTACTGTAGATAATTGCCCGGCCATTCTCCAGACGTCCGCGCAAGTACTCGCGTCGATTGCCTGATTTTGGCCATGCAAACCCTGCAGGCACCTGAAACTTCAGGGGCTCAACCTCTTTTACACCCTGTCGGCGCAAGAGATAGGGCCTTGCCAACAAAGCAAAGGTCACCAACGTTGAAGCCGGATTGCCAGGCAAACCAATCACAGGTACGCCGCGAAAATGCCCGAATGTCAACGGTTTGCCGGGTTTGATGGCGAGTTTCCACAACGTCAACTCACCCTCTTCACGCAAGGCAATGCCCAGAAAGTCAGCCTCTCCTACCGAGACACCACCGGTGGAAAGGATCAGATCGACATCTTTCAATTCACCCAGTTGAGTGCGGGTGGTCGCTAAATCATCCGGAAGAATTCCGGCATCGATCACCTCACAGCCCAGGCGCTGCAACCAGCTGCACAGCAACACTCGATTGCTGTTGTAGATCTGTCCCGGCCCCAGAGCCTGACCCGGCTCAATCAGTTCATCCCCGGTGGACAGAACAGCAACGCGAACCTTGCGAATCACGTCCAGCTCTGCGCATCCCAGCGATGCAGCCAACCCCTGTTCGATCGGCCCGAGGCGCGTGCCGGCTGGCAGAATCAATTCACCAACAGTAGCTTCCTGGCCTTGAGGACGAATGTTTTGTCCAGGGGCCAAGGTTTCGGTGAAACGTACTCGCTCATCCGCCTGAACCTCGGTGTTTTCCTGCATCTCGACGCAATCTGCACCTGCGGGCACTGGCGCACCGGTGAAGATTCGTGCACAGGTGCCAGGCTTCAAGGACTCGGGAGCCTGACCGGCAAAAATCTTCTGGCTGACCACCAGCGGCTCTCCAGTCCAGTCGGCCACGCGTAAGGCATAACCGTCCATGGCACTGTTGGGCCACGGTGGCAGATCAAGCGTCGAGACCAGGTCGTCGGCCAGCACCCGGCCCTGAACCTGCGCCAATGGCAAGCGTTCACGCTCACAAATCGGTGAGGCTTCGGCCATTGCCAGCAAGCGTGCCAGTGCCACCTCGACAGCCATCAGACTGCCAGTCTTGCCTGGCTTACCCGCGGGATTCACAGGGTGCCGCCTGTTTGAGATGAGCGACGAAGTTACACGGGCGGTGCCGCGAATCCAGCTGCTCGGCAAGAATGCCATCCCAACCGGTGCGCACGGCATTGGTCGAACCCGGTAAACAGCAGACCAGCGTGCTATTGGACAAGCCGGCCAGGGCACGGGACTGAACAGTAGAGGTGCCAATATCCGCCAACGATATCTGCCTGAACAGCTCACCAAAACCGTCGACCTGTTTATCCAGCAGGCAACTCACCGCTTCCGGAGTGCTGTCGCGTCCCGTGAAACCGGTACCGCCAGTGATCAGCACCACCTGCACGACATCGTCGGCAATCCAGTGGGCGACTTGCGCGCGAATTTTGTAGAGATCATCTTTGAGCAGAACCCGGGCCGCCAGGTTATGGCCGGCAGCGCTCAAACGGTCGACGAAGACCTGTCCTGAGGTATCGGTTTCCAGGATACGGGTATCGCTGACCGTCAGCACCGCGATATTGAGCGGTGCGAAAGGTACATCAGCCTTGGCTTTCATAGGCTCATCCAGTTGTAGGAGAAACAGCCCGGTGTTATATCACAGCGCCTCATTTTTTCGCCGCCCCCATGGAGACCTGCCATGACCTCGAATACACATTTGCCGCCCTGTTCCATTCTGCTCCTGGCAGGTGGTCGTGGCCAACGCATGGGCGGTCAGGACAAAGGGCTGCTGGAATGGCACGGCGAGCCATTGGTTGCCCACTTGCACCGCAAAACCCGATCACTGAGCGATGACCTGATCATCTCCTGCAACAGAAACCTGGAAAAGTACGCGCCCTACGCCGACCAGTTGGTTCATGACGATGAAGGCGACTTTCCTGGCCCCCTGGCCGGTATTCGCGCAGGCCTGAAGGCCGCCCGCCATGCGCATCTGCTGGTGCTGCCTTGTGACGTACCGCGTATTGATGCCGAGTTGCTCAATAGCATGCGCGAAGCAGCCAGCCAGCACCCGGACCAACCGCTGATGCTGCGCCATGGCGAACACTGGGAACCTCTGCTGTGCATCATCCCCGTGGCGCTCTCGGCCGATATCGAAAGCGCCTGGAACGACGGTGAACGCAGCCCGGGTCGCCTCATGCGCAAACTGGGCGCTACCGCCCTGCAATGTCCCGACAATGATCCACGCCTGGCCAACCTCAACACACCAGAACTGTTAAGTGCCCACAACTCTGTGTCAGACTGACAGGAGAAGGAACTTGCACGCGCTGTACACGTCTCAAGCTCAGTAACCAAAAGAATTCATATTCGGAGACACACTCATGACTCAACGGACCCTCGCCACTTTCATGCTCGCACTGGGCCTCGCTACCCTCGCCGGTTGCGCATCGCCTACAGTGATCACCTTGAATGACGGTCGAGAAATCCAGGCTGTCGACGCGCCACAGTTCGATAAAGATTCGGGTTTCTACGAATTCGAACAACTGGATGGCAAGCAGACCCGCATCAACAAGGATCAGGTTCGTACCGTTAAAGAGCTGTAATTTTTGCGGTGACAACCGGATATGGAAAAGCCCGCTTTATGCGGGCTTTTTCGTGGTTGAAGATCAACAGACTCGCTGAACTTCGTGATCACCACTGCAGGGTGATGGTGCTTTCGAATGCTCTTTCCTGGCCGGTGACCGGGTCCACAAACCGTAGCCCCTGAGCGAGCAGTTTCAAAGGATTGGCATAATCATCCTCAACATCCTTGAGTACGTGCGGATAAAACGGGTCGTTGCAGATGCTGGCGCCCAAGGCTGTCATGTGCACCCGTAGCTGATGCTTCTTGCCCGTCACCGGGTAAAGCGCATAACGCCAGAGATCACCGTTCTTCTCCCTGACTTCGACAGCCGTTTCGGTATTGCTGACGCCCGGACCTTCCTGCATGCGGAAGAAAGGCTCGCCATCGATGAGTCGGCTCTTATGGATCAATGGAAAAGAGAGTTCAGGCAACGCTCGCGCAATTGCCTCGTAGCGCTTTTCGATCTGCCGCGTTGGAAACAACGACTGATAGGCAGAACGGCTCTGAGGGTTGGCGGAAAACAGCACCAGCCCCGCGGTGTGCCGGTCAATGCGATGCAACGGCACCAGATGCGGGTTATCGAGTCGACGGATCAGCCGTCGCAACAGGGTCTGCTCCACGTATTCACCCGCCGGAGTCACTGGCAGAAAATGCGGCTTGTCCGCCACGACCAGATGCTCATCCGCGTACAGAATCGACTCGACCACCGGGATCGGCTTTTCGTCCGGCACCTCACGGAAATAATGAATCCGCAAGCCTTCCTTGTAAGGCAGATCAAGGGCGATCGGCATGCCGTGACCGTCGAGGACACGACCGCGAGCGATTCTGTCCAGCCATTGTTCACGACCGATGGCGCTGAAATGTTCGCACAGACAATCGAGTACGGTCTGCCACGGACCAGGCGGCAAGTAGAGCGTGCTGGCCTGGTTGTGTGCAGCAGAAAAAGATGAAGTGGACATACGAAAGTTCTAACCCTCAATACAGGGCAGCATTATCCAACAGCGGCCGGAACGAACCTAGAAGAGAATCCTCAAGCCGGTATCTGCGCGCGCGCTGCCGCTTCGGTGAACTCCTTGAGCCAGCGCAGCACATCGACTGCCTCCCAGCGACCAGGATCATAAAGCGCATACAACAAACCCTGATAACCCACGACATCCAACTGCCGGTGATAACCCGCGCGCTGGAACAAGGCTTCGATTTCGGCGAAACAGGTATTGAAATGCAGTTTATTGAAGGGAGTTTTTCCTTCTGTCACCAGGCCATCCAGACGCAATTCGAGGACAGCCTCGCGCACCACGTCCGCCGACATCCGGTTCACGCTGTTCTTCAATTGTTCGACATTGACCACGATTCATCCCTCTCACGCCCGGACCGCCTGCCCAAACCCGAAAACCAGGGGTGCAAGGCAGGTATCACGAATAACTGTATACGCATACAGTATCCGATCAGCACCGGTAAAGCCAAGAGGATCCATCGCAAAGTTCGACAGGCGGGAACACCGCCACCGCAACCACCGCTTAAAGCAGGAACGCCACTACCTGATCGGCACTGAACGGCCAGCCCAGCTCAGCACCAGTATCGACCCGCCGTAATACCGGAATACGCAGACTGTAAGCTTCGAACCATGTTTCGTCGTCCGCGATATCCACCAGCCCCACCAGCAAACCGCGCTCGACAAATTCCATCAGCATGGCTTCGGCGACTTCACAGAGATGACACCCAAGGGTGCCGAACAGCTGACATTCAGGAAGCATGAGCGCTCAACCGAAAAAATTAAGTCACCATTCTAGGCCTGCCCCGAAAAGCCGTCGAGCCATTGAATGCTCTACCCTTGAGCCATAACGGCAACGGATCGCGGCAATACGCTGACGCACATCAGTCGCTTTGAATATCCTTTGCGCGATGCTCACGGATTATTTGCCTCTACGCTTGAATTGCCAGCGTCCATCACCGGAGTTTTTTGTGTTCGCCAACCTGTTGATCATCCTCGCCTCCTCCCTGGTGATGATTGCACTGTTCCAGCGCCTGCGATTGCCACCGGTGCTGGGTTACCTGTGCGTGGGACTGATGATCGGGCCGACAGCATTCAACTGGGTGAATGAAAGCGAAGAGCTGCCGGACCTCGCCGAGTTGGGCGTGGTGTTTCTGTTGTTCTCCCTTGGGCTGGAGTTTTCCCTGTCAAAAATGCTCGTGTTGCGCCGAGTGGTGTTTGGGCTTGGCAGTCTGCAGGTGCTGTGCTCCGGGATGCTGCTAGGTGGTTTGCTGATGCTGCTCGGCATGCCGATCACGCCTGCGCTGTTACTCGGCGCCGGCCTGTCACTGTCTTCCACGGCCATTGTCAGTAAAGAGCTGAGCAGTCTCGGCGAGATTTTCAGCAGTCACGGCCAGAATGCCATTGCCGTGTTGCTGTTCCAGGACGTCGTCGCGGTATTGCTGCTGACCCTGGTGCCGGTGTTCGCTGGCAGCAGCGATCAGGCCTGGTATTGGGCGCTGCCACTGACGCTGGGTAAAACCGTCGTGCTGTTCGTCGGCCTGTTGCTGGCAAGTCGCTGGTTGCTGCCGCGGTTGTTCCATGAAGTGGCGGCTGCCCGTTCCCCGGAACTGTTCGTGCTACTGGCGCTGGTGATTGTTCTGCTGACGGCGTGGCTGACGCACCTGCTCGGTCTCTCCCCTGCCCTGGGTGCGTTTCTCGCCGGCATGCTGCTGGGGGAAAGCCATTACCGGCACCAGATCGAGGCCGACATCCGCCCGTTCCGCGACATCCTGCTCGGGCTGTTCTTCGTCAGTATCGGCATGCTGATCGACTTGCAGTTGTTCGCCAGCCACGGCCTGCTGATTCTCGGTCTGACCCTGGGGTTGTTGCTGCTCAAGGGCAGCGTCGTTGCGCTGCTGGTCAAATGGCGTGGCAGCGATGGCGAAACCGCCTGGCGCAGCGGCCTGGCATTGGCCCAGGGCGGCGAGTTCTGCTTTGCGCTGATGGCACAGATGCAGCAGAACAAACTGATGCCCGCGGATTTTGGTGGCCTGTTGCTGGCGGCGACCTTCTGTTCGATGCTCGTCACGCCGTTGTTGCTGCGCGCCGCGCCCCACATCGCCACACGCCTGCATCGCAAACCCAACGAAGAAGCAAAACTTGAAGAAATCAGCGCGCTCAATGCCGGGTTACACAACCATGTCGTTATATGTGGCTACGGTCGTGTAGGTCAGTCAATCGGACGCGCACTACGCAACGCGCAGCAACCCTACATCGCACTGGATACTGATCCGGTGCGTGTCCACGAAGCCGCCGTTGGTGAAACCTGTGTGCATTATGGCGACTCACGTCGCGGTGAACTGCTGGTCGCGATAGGGCTGGAGCGCGCCAGGCTGTTGGTGATCGCCGTGGATCAGGCCGACATCGCGTTGCTGATCCTCAAGGAAGCGCGGCGACTCAACGCGACCGTGCCGATTCTGGTGCGCACGCGCGACGACAGCCAGTTGGCCGAGTTGAAGGCAGCCGGCGCCAGCGAAGTCGTGCCTGAACTGCTGGAGTCGAGCCTGATGCTCGCCTCCCACGCGCTGATCATGCTGGGATTACCTGCGCATCAAGTGCAGGAGCGGGCCGACCAGATTCGGCACGACCGCTATCGTCTGCTGCACGGTTTCTATCCAGGCGCTGACGACGAAGAGACCTAGTCCTGGCTCACAGAGCCAATCTTGTGCACCGACAAGTCAGCGCCGTAATACTCTTCTTCCTGACTCAGGCGCAGACCATGGAAC
>NZ_JBBWCB010000080.1:0-28189 GCF_039888995.1 Pseudomonas rossensis
GATGTTTGGTTGCGGGAGCCGGATTTGAACCGACGACCTTCGGGTTATGAGCCCGACGAGCTACCAGACTGCTCCATCCCGCGTCTGTGTGTCGGTATTCTACAGAGGATCGGCAGGCTGTCAACCTTCAATCCAGAGAAAACCTCTTCCCGTTCAATCGCTTAGCTTGAAAACAGGGCTGGGTGATGGGCTGTAAGGTCGGTGTGGCAAGGCTTTCAGCTCTATCGGGTGAAGCTTCTCGATTAAGAAAATAAATTCATCTGGCACTTTTCCTACGGGTGGAAAAGAACATTCAGAGTACTGGTGCTATATACAGGTGTCAGTGAGATACTGCCGATCTGACTCGCCAGTACTCCATTTCTTCACCATGAACAATGCTTTTATATGACGCAGCGAAAAATCATCCACGTCGATTGTGACTGCTTCTACGCCGCCATCGAGATGCGTGACGACCCGCGCCTGGCCGGTAAACCTCTGGCAGTGGGCGGTTCTGCGGATCGGCGTGGAGTGATCGCCACCTGCAATTATGAGGCGCGGGCTTATGGGGTGCGCTCGGCCATGTCTTCCGGACATGCCTTGAAGCTGTGCCCGGACCTGACCATCGTCAAGCCACGCATGGAGGCCTATAGAGAAGCCTCTAAGGAAATTCACACGATCTTTCGCGATTACACCGACTTGATCGAGCCGCTTTCCCTGGATGAGGCCTACCTCGACGTATCGGACAGTGCGCATTTCGGTGGCAGCGCCACGCGGATTGCCCAGGACATTCGCCGTCGCGTCTCTAATCAACTTCACATCACCGTTTCGGCGGGCGTTGCGCCGAACAAGTTTCTGGCCAAGATCGCCAGCGACTGGAAGAAGCCCAACGGCTTGTTCGTCATTACGCCGGATCAGGTCGAGGATTTTGTCAGTGGTTTGCCGGTGAGCAAGTTGCACGGCGTTGGCAAAGTGACCGCAGACAAATTAGGCAGGCTTGGCATCGTCGATTGTTCGCATCTGCGCGAATGGGACAAGTTGGCGCTTGTGCGAGAATTCGGCAGCTTCGGCGAGCGACTCTGGAGCCTGGCCCGTGGGATCGATGACCGGTTGGTGCACAACGACAGTCGTCGGCAGTCGATCAGTGTCGAAAACACCTACGACGTGGACCTGCCGGATCTGGTGAGCTGCCTCGATAAATTACCCGAGTTACTGGAAACCCTGGCCGGCCGCATGGCGCGAATCGACAGCAGCTATCGACCGGGCAAACCGTTCGTCAAAGTGAAATTCCATGACTTCACCCAGACCACTCTGGAGCAGGCCGGGGCAGGGCGGGATTTGGGGAGCTATCAGTTGTTGCTGACCCAGGCGTTCAATCGCGGCGGGAAACCGGTGCGGTTGCTGGGGATTGGAGTGCGGCTGGAGGATTTGCGGGGCGGGTTTGAGCAGATGGAGTTGTTTGAACGTCAATAAAGCAAAAGATCGTCCGAACGCGGCCCGAGCCTTCGGCAGCTCCTACAGAGGAACGCATTCCAGTGTAGGAGCTGCCGAAGGCTGCGATCTTTTAAGGCAGGTTAATTCGGTCCCGGATCCGCGACCAGTCGCCCGGCATCCTTGGTCAATGACTTGAGGAATTCGGTCTGCAACTCGGGATCGTTACGCGTCAGTTCAATCAGGCTTTGTTCCAGCTCGGTGGCTTCTTCTTCCAGCCCCAGTTCCGACAAACGTTTGACCCGGTGTACCCACTGGCTCACTTCGTCGTCTTCGAGGTCATCGTAAATCAGCCCGTGAGCTTCGAGCAGCTTGCCACGCAAGGAGCTACTGACCGCCAGGGACGAATTGGAGTGCACGTCGTCCTGAGCATCCTGGACACTGATCAGCAGCCGGCTCAAATGATTGATGTCGTGTTCGGCGAACGGGCTGTCCAGCAGGTTCACGCGCAATACACCGTTTTTGTCGGTGCTCATCTCGAACGTTTCCTTGCCGGCCTTGACCTCAACCGGACGCTCGCTCCATGGCAGGCTTGAGTATTCGGTGCGCTTGTCGAGCTGGACCTCGTCGATTCCCGCCAGGTTCTGTTGCGCGCGACCATGAGACTGCACGTTCATGAACGGGTTGAGCCCGGCGAAACCGTAGCTTAGCCAGTCTTTCGTCATGCTGTCCGGCAGGTTGCCAAGGGCGAACACGTTGACCACGTTTGCACCGACACCGGCCACCACGGCCACCGCACCCAGCGGGACCTCGTAAGCCTCCCGCCAGGGTTGGTAAGGCGTGTAGCGGTCGTAGTGGCGTGTGACTTCGAATTCGGTGACTTCGAACGTTTTCTGCTCGTGGATCTTCACCCGACGTTGCGGCAGATCAAGCACCTTCGGCTCGCCGACATCGATCTGCAGGCTGTGATCGAGCAATTTACGCTCGACACGTTCCTCGTGCTCGCTGCGTTGCGACATGTGGTTGGCACAGCCGCTGACCAGCAGGGTGCCGCACAGGACGGCACCACCGAGGCCTAAGGTGTTTCGCTTGAACATGACTTCTCTATCTGGTGTCAGCGGCGGATACGGGACTGAAGGAAGGACAGCACGTCAGCGACCGGCAGCGCTTGCGCTTCGGGCTCGGTGCGGCTCTTGTATTCAAGATTGCCTTCGGCGAGGCCGCGGTCACTGACCACGATCCGGTGAGGAATGCCGATCAGCTCCATGTCCGCAAACTTGATGCCCGGGCTGGTTTTCTTGTCGCGGTCGTCCAGCAGTACTTCGAAGCCGGCGGCAGTCAATTCTGCATACAGCTTGTCGGTGGCTTCGCGAACCTGTTCGGTTTCGTAGCGCAACGGTACCAGAGCGATCTGGAACGGGGCCAGCGTGTCACTCCAGATGATCCCGTTGGCGTCGTTGTTCTGCTCGATGGCCGCAGCCACCACGCGGGAAACGCCGATGCCGTAGCAACCCATTTCCAGGGTGACTGGCTTGCCATTCTCGCCCAGCACTTCGCACTTCATCGCTTTGCTGTACTTGTTGCCCAGCTGGAAGATGTGCCCGACTTCGATACCGCGCTTGATTTCCAGGGTTCCCTTGCCATCCGGGCTCGGGTCGCCGGCGACCACGTTGCGCAGGTCGGCAACGGTCGGAACCGGCAGATCACGCTCCCAGTTCACGCCGAAGTAGTGTTTGTCGTCGATGTTGGCGCCGATGCCAAAGTCGCTCATCAATTCGACGGAACGGTCGATGATGATTGGCAGTGGCAGGTTCAACGGGCCCAGGGAGCCGGCGCCGGCGCCAATGGCGTCGCGCAGTTCGGCTTCGGAGGCCATGACCAGCGGGCTGGCAACGCCAGGCTGGTTGCCGGCCTTGATTTCGTTCAGCTCGTGGTCGCCACGGATGATCAGGGCAATCAGCTTGCCTTGCTCTTCAGCGTGAACCACCAGGGTCTTGATGGTCTTTTCGATCGGCAGATTGAAGCCTTCGACCAGTTGCGCAATGGTCTTGGCGTTCGGCGTGTCGACCAGGCGCAGCTCTTCGGCAGGAGCGGCGCGGGAGGTCTCGCGTGGCACGGCTTCGGCTTTCTCGATGTTCGCCGCGTAGTCGGAACCGTTGCTGAAGGCGATATCGTCTTCGCCCGACTCGGCCAGTACGTGGAACTCGTGGGAGCCGGCACCACCGATCGAGCCGTTGTCGGCTTCAACCGGGCGGAATTTCAGGCCCAGACGGGTGAACACGTTGCAATACGCCTGGTGCATACGGTCGTAGGTGACCTGCAGTGATGGCTGGTCAGCGTGGAAGGAGTAGGCGTCCTTCATGATGAATTCGCGACCGCGCATCAAACCGAAGCGTGGACGGATTTCGTCACGGAATTTGGTCTGGATTTGGTACAGGTTGATTGGCAGCTGTTTGTAGCTGCTCAACTCGTTGCGCATCAGGTCAGTGATGACTTCTTCGTGAGTCGGGCCGGCGCAGAAATCGCGACCGTGGCGATCCTTGAAGCGCAACAATTCAGGGCCGTATTCTTCCCAGCGACCGGATTCCTGCCACAGCTCAGCCGGTTGGGTGCTCGGCATCAACACTTCGAGAGAGCCCGCGGCGTTCATTTCTTCACGAACGACGGCTTCGACCTTGCGCATCACTCGCAAGCCCATCGGCAGCCAGGTGTACAGGCCCGAGGCGAGTTTGCGGATCATGCCGGCGCGCAGCATCAGCTGATGGCTGATCACGACCGCGTCGGAAGGCGTTTCTTTCTGTGTGGCGAGCAAAAATTGACTGGTGCGCATGGTTGGCCGTTGTCGGTTGCTGATGACGAGAAATGACGGAGCATTGTACGGGCGAGATCTGCTGGCGTACAGGCGTGCGGTCGGCAGGGTGTGGCGGGAGGGCGGGAATCCCCGCGCCCTCTGCTCTGCTTCCTGCTGAAGATCCTACGATTCTTCCGCGACCTGGGTCGGAACCGGTTCTGGTGTCGGCGTTGGCGTCGGGCCTTCGCGGCGGCTCTCCTGGAACCAGTGCAACGCGATCAACAGCAGCGTCGGTACGCCCAGCAGGGCAGTGATCAGGAAGAAGTTGTGGTAACCGAATTTCTCCACCATGACCCCCGAGTAGCCGCCGATCAGGCGTGGCAGCAAGAGCATGATCGAGCTGAGCAGGGCGTACTGGGTCGCGGAGAACTTCAAGTTGGTCAGGCTCGACAGGTAGGCGACGAACGCCGAGGTCGCCAGGCCCGAGCTGAAGTTGTCCAGGGAGATGGTGCCAATCAGCATGTTCAGGTTGGCGCCCATGTCGGCGAGCATCAGGAACAGCAGGTTGGTGCCGGCTGATGCAATGCCGCCGATGAGCAGAATCGGCAAGATGCCGAAGCGCACGATCAGCAGGCCGCCCATGCCGGCGCCGACCAGGGTCATGATCAGGCCAAAGATCTTGCTGACGCTGGCAATCTGATCCTTGGTGAAGCCTTGGTCGATGTAGAACACGTTAGCCATCACGCCCATGACCGTATCGGACATCCGATAGGTGGCGATCAGCCCAAGCAGCAGGAACGCTTGCCAGCGGTAGCGCAGAATGAAGTCGTTGATCGGCGTCAGCACCGGCGCCAGTCCACGGCGGCCAATGGCCGACAGGCACATTGCGGTGAGCGTGGTGTAGAGGATTGCCCGCAGGAACGCGCGGTCTTCGAGCAGCAGGTCGAGCACGCTCACGCCTTCGAACAGCACGCTGGCGAAATCGGTGTTGTACAACTGAGTGAACATGGCCGGCACGGAAACCAACAGCACGATCAGCACAAACACCGATGCCAGTTGATGCACAAAGCTGTAGCGCCCGGCCTGAAGCTGCGTGCGCAGCGGCACCGGCGGTTCGCGCATGAAAAAGGAGGTCAGCAGCGCCGGAACCATCAAGGCACCGAACAGGATGTAGGTGCCGGCCCATGCCGAATGCTTATAGTTGAAACCGGTGGAGCCGAAGCCTTCAGCGAAGAACAGGGCGCCGGCGGTGGCCAGCAGCGCGGCGATCCGATAACCGGACATGTAACTGGCGGCGAGGGCGGCCTGGCGGGTGTCGTCGGCGATTTCCAGGCGATAGGCGTCGACTGCGATGTCTTGTGTCGCCGAGGCGAAAGCAACGACCACCGCAATGGCGATCAACCAGGACAAATGCTTTTGCGGGTCGCAGAAACCCATCCCGATCAGGCCGAGGATGACCAGTGCCTGGGAAAGCACCAGCCAGGAACGTCGGCGACCGAGCTTGCCGAGAAATGGCAGGCGCCATTGGTCGAGCAGCGGTGACCAGACCCATTTAAAGGCGTAGGCCAGGCCGATCAGGCTTGCATAGCCAATGGTTTCGCGAGCCACGCCAGCTTCGCGCAGCCAGACCGAAAGTGTCGAAAACACCAGCATGTAGGGCAGGCCGGCGGCGAAACCAAGCAGCAACAGTACAAGCGTCGAGGGGCTGGCATAGGCGGCGAGCGCGGCGCGCCAGGTTTTACGGGGCATGGGCTGGAGTCTGCCTCAAGAAATACGGAAACAAAGCGCGCACTCTAACCGCTGTGCTCTACCGGGCGCCAGCCATGGCGCTGAATATCAACACGATTGTTCAGGATACTGATGCCCTCCATGCGCAAACGCGCGCGTTGTTCATCCCCCGAAGGGCTGCCTGCGGGGAGGCTGATACGCCCACCCGCACCGAGCACGCGGTGCCAGGGTAATTTGCTGTCGCCCGGCAGTTGGCTCAGTGTCCGTCCGACGAAGCGGGCGGCGCGACCCAGCCCCGCCAACTCGGCGAGCTGACCGTAACTCACGACTTTGCCCTCTGGGACTTGCGCCAGAGTCAGGTACAGCGCCGTGCGTCGGATTTGCGCCGGACTATCGGTTTCAGTGGTTGAGTCGGTCACGTCGGCAGTTCCTGGAAAAGTTCGCCTTACCGTCTGTAGAGTAAATCCTGGATCACCCATTGAGAAATGAACTCAATAGAAATAGTCGGGTCAGTCCTTGCTAGAGTCTTATTCGTATGGATAATGCCGACTTTTTTTCGCAAACTTGAGCCTGTATTTGCTTATGTTGTCCAGAACCCTGCTGTGCCTCGCTGTCGTCAGTGCCTCCACGCCCTTGCTCGCCGATACCGTCTGGTTGAAGAACGGTGACAAGCTGAGCGGCAAGATCACCGTTTTCGATGGCGGCAAGCTGTTGATCCAGACCGAATACGCCGGTGCCGTCCCGATCGACTGGAAGCAGGTCAAAACCCTGGAAAGCGATCAGCAGTTGCTGGTCAAGCAGGATGCCTACACCGGCGAAAAGGCCAAGGCACTGCATGCGGCAGAGGACGGCAAGGTCACCCTGGCCAATGGCGATGGTCCCAAGACCGTCGAACTGGCCAGTATTCAGCAGATCCTCAAGCCCAAGCCTGTCGTCGAGGATTTGGTGTGGAAGGGTAATGTCGATGCGGCGCTGGATTATCAGCGGGCCGAGAAAGACACCGACGATTACGATATCGACTTCAAGACCTCTGCGCGTCATGGCAGATGGCGACACACCGCAGAAGGCGAGTACAACCGCGAATTTCAGGATGACGTGGTCACTACCGACAACTGGCGGGGCGAATACTCTCTCGACCGTTTCCTGACCGAAAAATGGTTCTGGCAAGGGCGCGCGGTCTACAAGCGCGACAAGGTCGAAGAGCTGTCTCGCCAGCGCACCGTCGGTACCGGCCCCGGTTACCAGTTCTGGGACAACGAGCTGGGCGCATTCTCGCTGGGCTCGCTGGTCAACCGCACGGACTATGAGTTCGCAGACGGCGGCAAAGAAAACTTCTATTCCGTGGCGATGAAGTGGGACTACAACCGCTACCTGATCGGTAAGAAGGTGGAGTTCTTCACGAACGGCGAAGTGGGTAAGCCGTTGTCGGACGTTGCGGAGTACGCGCTCGATGCCGAAATGGGCTTGCGCTACAAAGTGACTGAATGGGCATCGCTTAATCTGAAGGCCGAGAGAGACATTATTAGCGGCACTGACGATGCTGATTTAGACAAGACACGCTACACCGCAGGGTTTGGTGTGGCCTGGTAAGACGCAAAAAAATCGCAGCCATGGGCTGCGATTTTTTTTGCCTGCAAAACAGACAGGCACAAAAAAGCCCCGCTTTTGAGGGCGGGGCTTTTTACTAAAGCAAGTACAAGTTAGATAACTTGAACTTCTTCAGCTTGCATGCCTTTCTGACCGCGGGTAGCGATGAAAGAAACCTGTTGGCCTTCTTTCAGGCTTTTGAAGCCGTCGGATTGGATAGCTTTGAAGTGAACGAACAGGTCGTCACCGGATTGTGGAGTGATGAAGCCGAAGCCTTTTTCATCGTTGAACCACTTAACGGTACCAGTTTGGCGATTAGACATGGTGTAACTCCTTGAACAAAGATAACTGCGACACAGGAAGAACCCTGGCCGAGACTGAGTGCAAAGAGCAGGAAAAATTCTTGTAGATGGTTGGATCGAAATTCAACATATCGTGTAGAGATTCTCAGTGACACAAGCAGCACAGTGGCGCCACCTTAACCCTTTTTCCGGAACGTGCCAATGCTTGCGACGAAGGTTTCTCTGTTTTCATGACTGACGGTCCGCCGGTTTTCCCGCAAGGCCCGGAAATTACGGGGGATCGGCAAGATTTGTGACCCGGACTTTGAACCCGAAGCGCGCGCCCGGTAAGATGCCGGACAGATTTTTTCCACCTCGCTATTCAGGACACCCGCCATGAGCATCAAATCGGACAAGTGGATTCGCCGCATGGCGCAAGAGCACGGCATGATCGAGCCCTTCGTAGAGCGCCAGGTGCGCGGCAGCGACGATAGCCGGGTGATCTCCTACGGGGTGTCAAGCTACGGCTACGATGTGCGTTGCACAAATCATTTCAAGGTGTTCACCAACATCAATTCGGCTATCGTCGACCCGAAAAACTTCGATGCCGGCAGCTTCGTCGACATCCACAGCGACGTGTGCATCATTCCACCGAACTCCTTCGCCCTGGCCAGCACCGTCGAATATTTCCGCATTCCGCGTAATGTCTTGACCATTTGCCTGGGTAAAAGCACCTATGCGCGCTGCGGTATCATCGTCAACGTCACGCCGCTTGAGCCTGAGTGGGAGGGTCATGTGACCCTGGAGTTCTCCAACACCACCAATCTGCCGGCGAAAATCTACGCGAACGAAGGCGTGGCACAGATGCTGTTCCTTGAATCCGACGAAGAGTGCGAAGTGTCCTACAAGGACCGTGGCGGCAAGTATCAGGGCCAGCGCGGCGTCACCCTGCCACGCACCTGATCCGTTCGTCTGGCAAGTCGTGGGAATTCTTGAGCGGGTAGACACTCTATTGGGTGTACTGCCCGGTTCGCGCAACGCGGACGGGGCCATCGCTCAGGAGTGCTTTATGAAGATCGATCCCCGAATAAGTGCCGAACTGGCAAGGCTTGAGCCCAATCAGGTTGGCGTTTTGGCCTGGTCCTTGTTGGCACATCCACCTATCAGCATGGCAGGGGGCATCCCCGGTCAGCCTGATCCCGATACCCCCAACGAACAACCCACCGAGCCCGGTGAACCTACCTTGCCGGATGAGCCGCCTCCCGCGCCTGTAGCCTGATACCCAAAACGCGTGCAGGAGCAAAGCTTGCTCGCGATGAACGATAACTCGGTCGTTAATGGACCGCGTCGCATTCATCGCGAGCAAGCTTTGCTCCTACGGGTGGTGGGTTACTTGAGGTTGCCGCTCAGGAACTGCTTCAATCGCTCACTTTTCGGGTTGCCCAGCACGTCTTCCGGCGCGCCTTCTTCCTCGACCAATCCCTGGTGCAGAAACAACACCTGGCTCGATACTTTGCGGGCGAAGCTCATTTCGTGGGTCACCATGATCATGGTTCGGCCTTCCTCGGCCAGACCCTGGATCACCCTGAGCACCTCACCCACCAGTTCGGGATCGAGGGCCGAGGTGGGTTCGTCGAACAGCATCACTTCCGGCTCCATGGCGAGTGCCCGGGCAATCGCCACGCGTTGCTGTTGACCGCCGGAAAGAAACGCCGGGTATTGATCCGCCACACGCGAGGCCAGGCCCACCTTGTCGAGATAGCGTCGGGCACGGTCTTCGGCTTCCTGCTTGCTGCACCCCAGCACCCGACGCGGGGCCATGGTGATGTTTTCCAGCACCGTCATGTGGCTCCACAGGTTGAAGTGCTGGAACACCATGGCCAGGCGAGTGCGGATCCGTTGCAGTTCGTCGGCATCGGCCACGTGCATGCCGTGGCGATCCTTGATCATGCGGATGTTCTGGCCGTCCAGGCTCATGGCGCCGTCGTTGGGCTGTTCGAGAAAGTTGATGCAGCGCAGGAAGGTACTTTTGCCCGAGCCGCTGGCGCCGATCAGGCTGATGACGTCGCCGGTGTTGGCCTTGAGTGAAACGCCTTTGAGCACATGATGATCGCCATAGCTTTTATGCAGGCCTTCAATGGTCAGTTTGTACATGGGGCATGCATCCTCAAGGCGAAAGTAGGTAGCCGCTGCGATAGGCTTCGGTGCCCGCAATGTGGGCGATCACCATGCCGGCAGTGGCCATGCGCCGTAGCGAGCGGGCGTACATCAACCCGGCGACGGTGCAATGAACGGGGGTGACGCGGTCAAAGATCGGGTCGATGATTTCAGCGATCAGTTGCCCGGCTTCGAGGTATTCCCCTGGCAGCGCGGTGAACACCAGCAGCCCGCCGACCGGTGTTGCCACCGGTGTCACACCGGCTAGCGGCGTGGCCGGGTAAGGCAGCTCGGGCAGCGACGCGGGTTCGCCAGC
Organism: Pseudomonas rossensis; assembly: GCF_039888995.1. Lineage (NCBI taxonomy): Bacteria > Pseudomonadati > Pseudomonadota > Gammaproteobacteria > Pseudomonadales > Pseudomonadaceae > Pseudomonas > Pseudomonas rossensis. The sequence continues at coordinate 10,268 of NZ_JBBWCB010000080.1, forward strand.
AATGGCACCGAAGTGAATCAGGTAATTGATCAGCGCCTGGCAATCGAGGCTGGCCAACGGGTGATTGACGTCACCCTGACCGCGCAATTCGACGGTGACCGAAAAACTGCCCAGCGGAATATCAAAGTGTTCGCCGAAGCGTTCCTTCAACTGCCACCAGAGCAGGGTGAAGCATTCATCGAACGAGTGCCCGCCGGAGTCGGTGGCCAGCAGGCTGGCTTCGGCACCGATGTAGCGCGCCAGTGGCTCGACTTGCGGCCACGCCTCGGGCGTGGTGTAAAGGTGGGCGACCGCTTCGAAATCGCAATGCAGGTCCAGCACCATGTCGGCATCGCAGGCCAGCCGTTGCAGAGCCAGGCGCTGGGATTGCAGTTGCGTGCTGGCAGTCTGTTGGGCGAGGGCATTGCGCAGGCTGCTGCGAATCAGTTCGAGGTTGTGCTGCGGATCGTCGCCGAGCCGGCCTTCGAGCTCGTTGCCAACGGCTTCGCTCAGATCGACGAACCAGCGATTGAAGTTCTGCCCGCTTTCGAGGTCGTAACGGCCCAGCGGCACATCCATCAGCACTTGTTCGAGGCCGACCGGGTTGGCCACCGGCACCAGCACGATTTCGCTGCGCAGACGGCCGGCGGCTTCGAGTTCCGCCAGACGTTGCTTGAGGTGCCAGGCAACCAGCATGCCGGGCATTTCGTCGGCATGCAGGGATGACTGGATGTAAATCTTGCCTTTGGCTGATGATGGGCCGAAGTGAAAGCTGTGAATCTGTCGAGCGGTCCCCGGCAGCGGGGCCAGCAGGTCATGAATCTGGTGGCGCATGTCTCTTTATTCCTAAAGCGGGTCCTAGTGGGTCGGCCCGAGGAAGGCCAGCCATCGGCGTTCGGCGAGGCGGAACAGGCCGACCAGCGCAAAGGTAACGGTCAGGTAGATCAGCGCGGCGATACCGAACGACTGGAACGTCAGAAAGGTTGCCGAGTTGGCGTCCCGCGCGACTTTCAAGATGTCCGGGATGGTCGCGGTGAATGCCACGGTGGTCGAGTGCAGCATCAAAATCACTTCGTTGCTGTAATAAGGCAACGAACGACGCAGGGCCGAAGGCATGATCACGTAGGCATAAAGCTTCCAGCCTGTCAGACCATAAGCCTTGGCCGCTTCGACTTCACCATGCGCCATGCTGCGAATCGCCCCGGCGAAAATCTCCGTGGTGTAGGCGCAGGTGTTCAGGGCGAAGGCCAGGATCGTGCAGTTCATCGCATCGCGAAAGAACGCATCCAGCACAGGTTGGGCGCGCACGGCGGCCAGACTGTAAATCCCGGTGTAGCAGATCAGCAGCTGAATATAGAGAGGCGTACCGCGGAACAGGTAGGTGAAGAACTGAACCGGCCAGCGGATGTAGAAGTGCGGCGAAACCCGGGCGATGGACAGCGGGACCGACACCACGAAACCGATGAATATCGACGCGCTGAGCAGCCACAGGGTCATGGCCAGGCCGGTGATGTTGTAGCCGTCGGTATAAAGGAAAGGTTTCCAGTATTCCTGCAAGAGTTCGATCATCGTACGGCCTCCCGGGAACCGGCGGCGTAGCGGCGTTCGAGCCAGCGCAGGACGAAGTTGGAGGCGCTGGTGATCAGCAGGTAAATCAGCGCTGCAAGCACCAGGAAGTAGAACAGCTGATAAGTGCTTTTACCGGCATCTTGCGCCGCCTTGACCAGGTCGGCGAGGCCGATGATCGAGACCAGTGCGGTGGCCTTGAGCATCACCATCCAGTTGTTACCGATACCCGGCAGGGCAAAACGCATCATCTGCGGGAACACCACGATCCAGAAACGCTGGCCGCGCTTGAGGCCATACGCGGTTGCCGCTTCGACCTGGCCCCGTGGCACCGCGAGAATCGCGCCACGGAAGGTTTCGGTGAAATACGCGCCATAAATGAAGCCCAGGGTGATGACCCCGGCGCTGAACGGGTTGATCTCGATGTATTCCCATTCCATGAAATCGGTAAACGACGTCAGCCAGGTTTGCAAGCTGTAGAAGATCAACAGCATCAGCACCAGGTCCGGCACACCGCGAATCAGTGTGGTGTAGAGCTGGGCCGGTACGCGCACCAGTTTGACTTTTGACAGCTTGGCGCTGGCACCGAGCAAGCCGAGCAAAACGGCCACCAACAGCGACAACACCGACAATTTGATGGTCATCCAGGTGCCTTCCATCAGCAACGGACCGAAGCCCTGGAGGCTGAAGGCTGAGAGCCCCAGGTTTTGTAGTAGGTTTTCGAACATAAATCAGCAACCTGATCGGGTGAAAAAAGCGCCCATCGCAAGATGGGCGCCGGGCATTATTTGCCGCTGTACAGATTCAGATCGCCAAAGTGTTTCTTCTGAATGGTGGCGTAGGTGCCATCGTCGTGTAACGCTTTGATACCTTTATTCAAAAGCTCTTTGAGGTCTTTGTTACCTTTAGAGATACCGATAGCTGTCTTGGCTGGAAGCAATTCGCTGTCCACTGGCTTGCTGACTTCGTAGCCCTCGCCTTTTGGCGACTTCAAAAAGCCCAGTTCGGCTTGCAGCATGTCCTGGATCGCCGCATCGAGGCGACCGGAAGTCAGGTCGGAATACACCTGATCCTGGTTCTGATAGGCCTGGGTTTTCACGCCAGCCTTGTCCAGAACGGCTTTGGCATAGGCTTCCTGAATGGTGCCTTGCTCGTAGCCGACGGTCTTGCCCTTCAGCGAAGCGACGTCTTCGGTCAGGCCGGAACCTTTCTTGAATACGTAGGCAGTTGGACCGGAGAACAGCTCGTTGGAGAAGTCGATGACTTTTTCACGGGCCGGGGTGACGGTCATCGAAGAGATCACACCGTCGAATTTATTGGCCTTCAGGCCCGGAATCATGCCGTCGAAATCGCTTTCGACCCATTTGCACTTGACCTTCAGCTCGGCGCAGATCGCGTTACCCAGATCGATGTCGAAGCCTACCAGGCTACCGTCAGCCGCTTTTGACTCAAACGGAGCGTAGGAAGGATCAACGCCAAAACGCAATTCCTTGTATTCCTTGGCCAGCGCGGAACCGGCTGCCATGCACAACGCCAGTGCAGAAAGGGTCAGCAATGCTTTTTTCATTATTCAATCCCTAAAAACCAATATGAGCGCTTGTGGCGCAGAATTATTGTTACTGGAAAGCGTAAGACCTTATGAAAGTAGCAATTTCCGAACCATAGTCCCGAACAAGTGTTTTAAAAGGTGATTCAAGAAATGGCAAGGAGGGATATGTGCACGAAAACGGGCGTTGAAAATTTGATGCACCAATATAGATCGGATCACCACAAAACCCTGTGGGAGCGAGCTTGCTCCCACAGGGATTTGGTTTAGCTCAACAGGTCCTGCAACGTTCCCAGATTGTCCGCGTCCTCAACCGACTTATCCTGCCGCCAGCGCAGCAACCTCGGAAACCGCACCGCAATCCCGCTCTTGTGTCGCTTGGACAGGGCGATGCCTTCAAATCCCAGTTCAAACACCAGGCTCGGCGTCACGCTGCTCACCGGCCCGAATTTCTCTACGGTGGTCTTGCGCACGATGCTGTCGACCTGGCGCATTTCTTCGTCTGTCAGCCCTGAATAGGCCTTGGCGAACGGCACCAGTACCCGTTCGCTTGCGTCAGGCGGCCCGTCCCACACGGCGAAGGTGTAATCGCTGTAGAGACTGGCGCGGCGACCATGGCCGCGTTGCGCATAAATCAGCACCGCGTCGACGCTGAACGGGTCGACTTTCCATTTCCACCAGACGCCCATGTCCTTGGTCCGCCCGACGCCATACAACGCATCCCGGGCCTTGAGCATCATGCCTTCGACACCGAGCTTGCGGGAGGCCTGTCGTTGTCGGGCGAGGTCGAGCCAGTCTTCGCCAGTGAGCAGGGGTGAAAGGAGTAACACCGGGTTGTTGCTCCTGGCGACGACGTGCTCCAGTTGAGTGCGACGCCTGGACTGAGGCTGGTTGCGCCAGTCTTCACCCTGCCATTCCAGCAGGTCGTAGGCGAGGACCACCACCGGCACTTCTTCGAGGATTTTTTTGTCCAGTGTTTTACGGCCGATCCGCTGTTGCAGCAGCGCGAAAGGCTTTACCGCGGGTGAAGCCGGGGAATGAGGGTTGAAGGCGTCCTCGGTGGTGGAGTGTTCGGTTTTCCAGGCGACGATTTCACCGTCGATCACCGTACCCTCGGGCAAGCAGTGAACCAGACTGTCGAGTTCGGGGAAGCGCTCGGTGACCAGCTCTTCACCTCGCGACCAGACCCACAGTCGCCCGTCGCGTTTGACCACTTGGGCGCGGATGCCATCCCACTTCCATTCCACTTGCCAGTGGCTGGCCGGGCCGAGCAGGGCTTCGAATTGTTCAACGGGTTGTGATAGCGCGTGAGCGAGGAAAAACGGATAGGGCTGACCGCCGCGTTGGGCATGTTCGTCAGACGATTCAGTGGCAATCAGCTTCAAGTAAATGGACGCGCTTGGGCGGTTGGACAGGTCGGTGTAACCCACCAGTCGCTGGGCGATGCGTTTGCTGTCGAGCCCGGCCATGGCCGCCAAGGCGCGGGTGACCAGCAACTTGGAGACCCCGACGCGGAAGCTGCCGGTGATCAGTTTGATGCAGAGCATCAGGCTCTGGCGGTCCAGTTGCGACCACAGGGCAGGCAGTCGCTCGGCGAGGACTTGCGGGGTTTCACCGCGCAGCGGCAGCAGTTTGTGTTCAATCCAGACCGCCAATCCATCGTTGGAGCTGTGAAGCGTTTCGGGCAGTACCAGCGAAATGGTTTCCGCCAGATCGCCGACCGCCTGATAACTCTCTTCGAACAGCCACGGCGAGAGGCCGGAGATCTCCACCGCCAACTCTCGCAGGATGCGCACCGGCACCAGTTGCCGAGGCCGCCCGCCGGACAAAAAGTAAACATCCCATGCGGCATCTTCCGGCGCGGCCTCGGCGAAGTAGTGTTGCATCGCCGCCAGTTTGGCGTTGCTCGACGTCGTGGCATCGAGTTCGGCGTACAACTCGGCGAACGCCTTCATGGCAGCACCTCGGCGCTCTCGGGGTCGACGGCTGCGCTTTCTTCCTCATCGTCGCCGTACTCGGTGCTGAAACTCATGGCATCGAGGCCCTGTTCGCGCAGATGGCGCACCAGTACTCCGACCGAACCGTGGGTCACCATCACGCGCTCAGCACCGGTCTGTTCGATGGCCCAGAGCAGGCCGGGCCAGTCGGCGTGGTCAGACAGTACGAAGCCGCGATCCACGCCACGTCGCCGCCGTGTGCCACGCAAACGCATCCAGCCGCTGGCGAAGCCATCGCTGTAGTCACCGAAGCGACGCGTCCAGTTGCTGCCGCCAGCCGAAGGCGGGGCCAGGACCAACGCCTTGCGCATCATAGGGTCGCTCTTTTTTACCTCGCCGGCATAGATCGTTGGCGGTAAATAAATACCACCTTCGCGATAAACCTGATTGAGCGGTTCCACGGCGCCATGCACCAGAATGGGGCCGAGGCTGGCATCGATGCCGTGGAGAATTCGCTGCGCCTTGCCGAACGCATAGCAGAACAACACGCTGGTTTTGTCGACGGCGGCGTTGGCTTGCCACCACTGATTGATCTCGGCAAAGACGTGCGCCTGGGGCTGCCAGCGATAAATAGGCAGGCCGAAGGTCGATTCAGTGATGAAGGTATCGCAGCGCACGGGTTCGAACGCCGCGCAGGTGCCGTCGGGTTCGATCTTGTAGTCACCCGACGCAACCCAGACTTCGCCGCCATATTCCAGACGCACCTGTGCCGAGCCGAGGACGTGGCCGGCGGGGTGAAAACTCAAAGTGACGCCATGGTGGGTCAGGGGTTGACCGTAAGGCAGGGTTTGCAGGTTGATGTCCTGGCCCAATCGCGCACGTAAAATCCCTTCGCCGGGCGCGGCCGCCAGATAATGCTGATTGCCGGTGCGGGCATGGTCGCCGTGAGCGTGGGTGATGACGGAACGCTCGACCGGCCGCCACGGGTCGATGTAGAAATCTCCGGCCGGGCAGTACAAGCCTTCAGGACGCGCGATAACAAGATCCACGTTGTTACCAAAATGGAGGGAGTTGTTAGCTATGAGGTTTGCGCGAGGCTAGAAGTTCTATTGATTTTTTCAGAGATCAAAAACAAAGATCGCAGCCTTCGGCAGCTCCTACAGATGAACGCGAATCCACTGTAGGAGCTGCCGAAGGCTGCGATCTTTTGATCTTGTCTTTTTGACTTACTTGCCAGGTGTCAGCGTCAAACGCGTCTTCCCATACACCTTGTCAAAGTTCTGCGGCTGCATCGGCAAACTCATGTATTGCCCCTTCAGCCACGGATCAATGCTGTCGAGGTAGTTCGGACTCGCCGGATTACCGGATTGCCCTGTACCGTTCTGCCCCATCAGTGGTTCCGCCTGGCCGAAGTCGACGATAAAGCGCATGGCTGGCGCCAGGGTGGTGTTGAAATCCTGACCCCAGGCGAATGCTGCAGTATTCAGCGTGGTGTGGTCGCCACCGGCCGCCAGTGGACCGCGCACAGTCTGGCCACTGGCGTTTTTCCACTCGTAGTGGTGCAGCTTGCCCCATTGCCAGGCTTTGTGATCGCCGCCCAACTGACTGTCGCCCGCGCTGATCGCTGCCGCCAGACTGCGGGCGAGGATCGCCGGTTTATCTTCTTTCTGCGGTGTGCGAGCGTCATCCCAGAACGGACTGTCCTCACGCCCCAGCAGGTGATCGGCCTGGGCCGCGTAGGACAACTTACCGTTGGCGATAAAGGCTTTCCACGCCGGGCTGCTTTCCGGGCCCAGTTCGTCGAGGAAGATTTGCTGGGTGCTTTGCTGCAGGAACAACTCGTAAATCGCTGCATCAGCGGAGGTCGGGCTGAGTTTTCCGTCGAAGGCCATCAGGCGGGTATACGCCTCGCGAGCCTTGCCACGATCCGCCACAGGCAACGCTTCAATGGCCTGCTTGAGCGGCTGGGACATGCCCGGCGCTTCAAACATCTTCTTCAGCTTGGCAGCGAAAGTGGTGGTCTGGTCGTATTGCATGGCGATCAGGCTGCGCGTGTCGTGTTTGCCCACACCTGCCAGTTCGGCCAGGCGTTCGCCACGCTCCGGCGCCGACCAGGAGTTGGACAACTGCATGCCGTAGCCATGCGGAATGACTCGCTGGTTGGCGGTGCCGAGCCAGCCTTGGGCCGGATCCTGGTCATAGGGATGGAGCATCGGGTCGGCGTAACCATCCCAATCGTAACGACCTTCCCAGCCCGGCGACGGCAACAGGCCTTCGCCTTCGCGACGGTTCGGGAAGCGACCGGTGACTTGCCAGCCGATGTTGCTGGCGTCGGCAAATACCAGGTTCAGCGCGATGGCGCGGATTTCACGGCTGGCGTCCGAGGCTTTCTCGACGGTCTGGGCGCGGGACAGGTCGAAAAACGCATCCAGGGTCTTGTCATCGGTGAAGTTCGGCGTCTGCAAGGCCAGGCCAAAACCGTTAGCCAGCGTCGTGCCTTGGGCACTGTTGAGCAACGGGCCATGGCGGGTTTCGTACACCACTTCGCGAATCGGCCGCTGGCCTTTGACGAAGTAGGTTTCGTTGCGCACGATCGCCGGCTGCCATTTGCCACCAACTTCGTAGGAAAGTCCGTTGCCCTGGCGTTTGATTTTTTCCAGGAACAGGTCCTGGTTGTCGCCCATGACGGTGGCCATGCTCCACGCCACTTTGCCGTTGAAACCGCCGAGCACCATCGGCAAACCGGCAATCGTCACACCAGAAGCCTGGTACTTCGGCGCGCGAATCTGTACGTAACTGAACAACGACGGCACGCCCAGTGGTCCATGGCTGTCGCTGGCCAGCAGGCTTTTGCCGCTGCGGCTGCGTTGCGGGCCGATCGCCCAGTTGTTCGACGAGGTGGCGCCCAGCAGATTCAGATCGGACAGTTGTCTCGTGGCTTTGCTGATCTCGGCCAGGCCCGGGATTTGCCCGTTGAGCTTGATGCCCTGAAGTTTTTCAGCGTCGGCCTGCGGCAGTTTTTCATCGGGAGCGGACGGGGTCAGCCACGGGAGTTTGTCGTTGCTGACGGTCTGGGCCAGCATCAGCGACGAAATTTCTTCCGGCAGGTTGGCCGACTGGCTGAAGTTCAGCAGGCAGAAAATCAGCGCCGAGTCTTCCGGCTTCCAGTATTCAGGCTTGTAGCCGGTGGCCGCGAAATCCGCTGGCAGTTTGTCGCGATAGCGGAACAGGTAGGCGTTGACGCCGCGGGCATAGACTTCGAAGAAGCGTTTGAGGCGCGGCGAAGACGCCTTGTACAGCTCGCCGGCGCTTTTCTTCAGATTGACGGCGCGCATGTAGCGGTCAGCGTCCAGCAGGTCCGAACCGGACATCTCCGACAAGCGGCCCTGAGCCAACAGGCGCAGGGTGACCATTTGCGTGATGCGGTCGGTGGCGTGGACGTAACCCAGGGTGAACAGCGCGTCGTGAAAGGTGTTGCTTTCGATCAACGGCATGCCCATGGCATTGCGACGTACCGAAACGTTCTGCGCCAGGCCCTTGAGCGGCTGTACGCCGGTGGTCGGCGGGAGGGTGTCCTGGGTGTTCCAGGTCTGACAACCGGTCAGGCTCAAAACACCGGCCACTGCTGCGGCAACGCCGAACCGGGGAAGAAAATGTGTAAGGGCTGGCGAGGCCATGGCAAAGCTCCTGCGGGGGTAGCGTCATTAAAGGCGCTACGTTAGTGAGCAGGAGGTGCCCGCGCAAGCGGGGTATCAGGTTATTTCAGGATTTGTCTGTGGAACGCAAAAAGATCGCAGCCTCGTTTCACTCGACAGCTCCTACACGGTTTTGCATTCCCTTTAGGAGCTGTCGAGTGAAACGAGGCTGCGATCTTTTGATCTTCCATCAGGATTTAGGCGGATTGATCTTGGCCACCAGGGCATACGCCTTCACCGTCGCCGGACGGTTCTGGATGTGGTTGAACCAGCGCAGCACGTTGGGGAAGTCTTCCAGGTTCTGGCTCTGCCATTTGTGGGAAACGATCCACGGGTAGATCGCCATGTCGGCAATGCTGTATTCGCTGCCGGCGACGAAGTCTTGATCGGCCAGCTGCTTGTCGAGTACCCCGTAGAGGCGGGCGGTCTCGTCGATGTAGCGCTTGATTGCGTAAGGGATCTTCTCCGGCGCGAACTGGCTGAAGTGATGATTCTGCCCGGCCATCTGCCCCAGGCCGCCCATCTGCCAGAACAACCATTGCAGCGTTTGTTGGCGACCGCGCAGGTCTTTGGGCAGGAACTTGCCGGTTTTCTCTGCCAGGTACAACAGAATTGCCCCGGACTCGAACAGTGCCAATGGCTCACCGCCATCGGCCGGTTCGGGATCAACGATGGCCGGAATTTTGTTGTTCGGGGAGATTTTCAGAAATTCGGGTTTGAACTGGTCGTTCTGGCTGATGTTGATCGGGTGCACGTTGTAGGGCAGGCCGGCTTCTTCCAGGAATATCGAGATTTTGTGGCCGTTGGGGGTGGTCCAGTAATACAGGTCGATCATGGAGTACTCCAAATCTAGAGACGTCGTTACTTGCGGACAGCAAACGCCGGCATCAGGTCGTCCTGTTTGCGTTCGATAGCTTGCCTGTAGGAACAGGTGATGCTGAAGTGCGGGAAATTCAATGACCCCGCATGAGAAAAACCGGCATGGAGCTCAAAACAAACGCGGCGCTGATCATCATCGATCAACAAAAAGGCATCCTGCATCCCAAACTGGGTCGCCGAAATAATCTTCAGGCCGAGCAGCGAATCCTCGATTTGCTAGGGGATTGGCGTCGAACCGGGCGACCGATCATTCACGTGCAGCACTTGTCCCGTTCACCTGACTCAGTGTTCTGGCCGCAGCAATCGGGGGTGGAGTTTCAGGAGCGGTTTCAGCCACAGACCGGTGAGCAGCTTATTCAAAAGCAGGTGCCGGATGCGTTTTGTGCGACGGGGCTTGAGAAAAGTTTGCGAGAGGCGGGGATCGATCAGTTGGTCATTGTCGGCGTAGCGACCAACAACTCGGTGGAATCCACGGCGCGAACGGCCGGTAACCTGGGGTTTGATGCGTGGGTGGCGGAGGATGCGTGCTTTACGTTCGACAAGGCCGACTACTTTGGTAAAGCCCATACAGCCGAGGAGGTGCACGCGATGTCGCTGGGTAATTTGCAGGGGGAATATGCGACGGTCGTGAGCACTGCGCAGATCCTGAAGTGAGGGTGACTTTGAGGGCCTCTTCGCGAGCAGGCTCGCTCCCACACTTGACCGCATCTACCTTGAGAATGCGATCTAATGTGGGAGCGAGCCTGCTCGCGAAGGCGATTCAACAGGCGAAGAAGTTCTTCGCCTGAAGCATCAAGCGCCGTGGCACTTCTTGAATTTCTTGCCGTTGCCGCAGGGGCAAGGGTCGTTGCGGCCGACGTCTTTCAGGGCGTTGCGCACCGGTTCCTGGTGGGCGTGGCCGCAGTTCGGGCCGTGGACATGGCCATGGTCGTGATCATGGTGGTCGTGATGGTCATGATCGTGGTTGCAGTCAGGGCCATGGACATGGGGTTGCTGGGTCATCGGTTTTGCTCCGGAATTAAATCGGCGGGGATTATCACGCCATTGCGCGCCAGGTGCACGTAGTGCGCGATGAATAAACCGGTTTCCAGTTCACCTTCCAGACGATAGGGAATCGGCTGGTCGGGTTTTTTCAGCAGTTTCACCAGATCCCGCACCTTGGGCCACAAGTTGGTGCGGATCGGCACTTTAAAGTAGGCACTGCGTTTTGGACCGACAGTAAACCAGTGTTCGTGCTCGCCTTCGGTCAGCAGCATGTCGCCCAAATGAATGCGGTACTCGATGCCCCGCACCGTCAGGTCACTGTCGTTGGGGTTGTCGACGCGAAAGTGCAGCAGGAATCGCTGCTGCATCAGTTTGGCCTGGACGACTTCGACCTTGACCAGATGCACCTGCGGATCCGGCAGATCATCGCCGAACCAGGACGCACAGCCGCCAAGCCCCAGAAACAGGAGCAGGGTGAGCAGATGTAGTACGAGCCGTCGGGTGGTCATGGTCGGGTTTCTCCCTTGAGCACCAGTCTAGCCCTAAAAGATCGCAGCCTTCGGCAGCTCCTACACTGGATCGGCGTAAACCCGTAGGAGCTGCCGAAGGCTCGGGCCGCGTTCGGACGATCTTTTGACGTCACTTCAACTGCTGAAATAACCCGCACAACACTTCTTGAACTTCTGCCCGCTGGCGCAAGGGCACGCATCATTGCGCCCGGCCTTGAGTTGTACGGTGGGGTCAATGAAGTACCAGTGGCCGGCGTTCTGCACGAACGACGAGCGCTCGCGGTGGCTGTGTTCACCGCCGCCGTCGTGCCAGCGCGCAGTGAACGTCACGAAGGCGTGTTCCGGCTGGCCGCCCAAGACCTCGGAGCTTTCCACTTCAAGGCCCAGCCAGGTGCTTTGGGCGCTCCAGTCGCTGATGGACTGTCGATCGAGGCCTGCCTGTTGTGCGGGCAGGGTGGTCGCCACCAGATAATCGATCAGCCCCAGTACGTAGGCGCTGTAGCGCGAACGCATCAAGGCTTCGGCACACGGCGCCGGATGACCGGCATGGTAATGACCGCAGCAGGCATCAAGCGGGGTGCCGCTACCGCAGGGGCAAATGGATGTACTCATTGCGTTACCACCAATATTTCCCGAAGTTTTCCGGATTGGCCCAGAACCGTGAGTTGAGCCAGTCGGGGACTTGTTTGTAGTCAAGCAGATCATAGGTGAACAGGGTCAGCACTTGATCGTCGCGCTGGAAGCGTTCGCTGGCTTGCAGGGCCAGGGAGAAAAAATCGGTCTCCTGCCAGCCGCTGGCCGGCAAGTCCGCCAGCACCGCGATGCGACTGGCGTTGAGGTTACGGATCCCGCCAAGCAGGTTCAGGCCATCGCGTTTGGGCAGGTGTTCGAGGCAATCGACCACCAGCGCCAGGTCAAACCGGCGCGCCGCCAACTCGGCCGGCAACACCCCGGGTGCCGCATGGGCCACAAAAGTGTCCGGGTGCGCCAGCTTGAAGGCCTCAAGCGCGGGGAACTCGCTGGCGCCAATCAGCAACAGGCGCGCGGGGGCGTAACGATCAAGCAAAGCGGCCAACGCCTGCTGGGGCGTGCGCGAAGAAATACCTGCAATCATCGAAGATCCTCAATCAGAGCTGCCAAGACTAGCCTGCTCAAAGGGCCGGGCCTAGAGGTGGTTTGTCCCAAAAGCGCCGATGTGCCGTGAACACGGGGTTAAAACTGCAATGGCCTATTGCTGGCGGAGATTAAAACTCGGGTCTTTACTACCTGAATCGGTTCTAAGCCGATCCCCTCAGGAGAAAACTCGATGAGCATAGTTCGCACAGCATTACCCTTGGTTCTGCTAACCAGTGTGTTGACTGGTTGCGCAGGTTTGCAGAAAACCGACTGGCCGACCTGTGCGGCGGTCGGTGGTGTCGTGGGTGCAGGTCTCGGTGCGACCGAGAGCTCGGCATGGGCGGGGTATGGCGCGCTGCTCGTCGGCGGCACGGCTGCGGCCTATTGCTGGGTTCACGGTGATGGCGACGAAGACGGCGATGGCGTGCCGGATAGCCGCGACAAGTGCCCGGGTACACCTAGAGGCGTGCGCGTCGATGCCGACGGTTGCCCTCCACCGGTGCCTGCGCCAGTGGTCGAAGAAGCGGCCGTGGTTAGAGAAGAAGTCATCGTCATTCGCGATGTTCACTTCCAGTTCGACAAGGCCACACTGACCCCTGCCGACAAAGTGGTACTCGATAAAATCGCCACTCGCTTGAAAGGGGAAGCGCCTAACGCCCAACTGACTGTAACCGGTCACACCGACAGCGTGGGCAGCGATACCTATAACCAGAAACTGTCGGATCGTCGTGCGCACTCGGTAGTTGAATACCTGATTTCCCAAGGTGTACCACGCAGCAGCTTCGTCTCTGTCACCGGTGCCGGTGAAAGCCAGCCGGTTGCCGATAACTCCACCGCTGACGGCCGCTCGATGAACCGTCGCACGGAAATCAAAATCAACCGCTAAACCCCTCATACTCCGCGGCTTGTGCAGTCGCGGATGCGGGTCTTTACTCCTGTGTGACCGGCATTGGCCGGTAACACAGGAGCTTTCACCATGAGTGTTCTCACACGGACCGTCTTGCCGGTTGTGCTGCTGGGCAGCCTGTTGACCGGTTGCGCTACTCACAGCGATGGCACCGCCCCCCTCAATCAACGAACCTGGCCAATCTGCAGCGTTATCGGCGGCCTGGTCGGTGGCGGCCTGGGCGCTCTCCAAAGTAGCGGTTGGGCGGCCGGTGGGGCGGCGCTTGGTATCTTGACCGGTGGCTTGATCTGTTACGCCCAGGATGGCGACGAAGACGACGATGGTGTCTTCGATCGACGCGATCGCTGCCCTGATACGCCGGCCAATACCCCCGTGGAACATCATGGTTGCCCATTGCCGCAGTACCCGGCCAGCGTGAAACCTGAACCTGCACAATCGGAGGTCATCACCCTGAGCGACGCGGGCGACGTACTGTTTGCCTTCAACCAATCCGAACTGACCCCTGCCGCGCAGAGCAAGCTGGATTCGCTGATGCCCAAACTGCAAAGCGCCGATGTGGTGAGCATCAAGGTGATCGGTCATACCGACAGCATCGGCTCGGACACCTATAACCAGGCACTCTCGGAACGTCGCGCCAGTAGCGTGGCGGCCTACCTGTTGAGCCAGGGCCTGGCGCCGAACAAGCTCACCAGCGAGGGCAAGGGCCAAAGTCAGCCGGTGGCCGATAACGAAACGGAAGAAGGACGGGCGAAAAACCGTCGGGTGGAGTTGCACATCAATCGCTGAGCCCCGTGATAGAGCCGTCGGACCACAATTGAAGTCAGTCCGGCGGCCATTCGGCGGCCTTCATGAAGAATTTTCCGTTGCCCTCTGGCTTATCCCGCGTGGAAGCCGGTACTGTGCGCACAAAGAATAATTCTCAACGGGGGAGCGTATGAACGTGTTTTGGGGGTTGGGGAAGTTGTTGACCCTGCTGTTCTGGCTGGTGGTGCTGGCCAATCAGCTCATGCCGTTTGTCAATCCTCTGCACCTGCTGGTCGATCTGGCCGGCAGCCTGCTGGCATGCCTTCATCTTCTTGAGGCGGTGTTCTGTTTCCGCAGCCTCAGAGGTCGCGCTCATCCTTGGCGTGATCGCCTGAAGATCCTCTTTTTCGGCGTTTTCCACCTGCAAACCATCCCGGCTCCGACCGCGTCTAAGGCTTCCCATGCGTAAACTCTGTCTGCTCGCTGCACTCATCAGCCCGTTGGCCTGCGCCCAGGTGGTGAGCGTCGAAACCAACTCACTGATGCGTTTGCCCAACACCGCCAGCACCTTGCAGCTGGAACGCCTGGAAGTGGCCGACTACGGCACGTTGTTGATTCCCTCGAATGTGACCGAGGTATCCGTCGGTGAATTGCGTCTGGGTCGTGAAGCGCGGATCGCCATCGTACCCGGCGAACAGCCGCTTGAGCTGAAGGTCAGTCGTGCGCAGTTGTCGGAAGGCAGCCAGATCACGGCTCGCGGCGCGCCGGGAACTTACCTCAAGGCAGCCCGCTCCGGGCGTAACCTGAACTTGCAGATCAAGGCACTGAGTGCACCGCAATTATTGGTGGACGCTCGCGGCGGCGCGGGCGCACCGGGTTTCGTCGGTCTCGATGGGGCCAACGGTCAGGCACCGGGTTGTACCTGGGGCCAGGCCGGTCGTGGTGCCGATGGCAGTGATGGAAACGACGGTCAGCCGGGCGCGCCGGGTGCACTGGTTCGTCTGGAAGTGCCACGCGATTACCCGGTGGAACTGATCAAGGTTCAGGTGGCCGGCGGTGACGGTGGTGTGGCCGGGCCTGGCGGTAAACCAGGCGCGGGTGGCAAGGCCAAGGGCTGTTTCGTTTACAAGGCCGATGGCGGCAAGAGCGGCCGCCCTGGCGCTGACGGTCAGCCGGGGGCCGCGGGTGCGGCGGGTTCGGTAACCGTTCAGCGGTTGTAAGCAATTTCCGAGGTTTTGGTCGCCAGATCGATCGCTATCGCGAGCAAGCTCGCTCCCACAGGGATTGCACTGATCCATTGTGGGAGCGAGCTTGCTCGCGATGCTTTTAGAACATCGGCCGAGCCGCAGCAATCGCCACCAGCACCAACCCGACAATCAGATTGATCCCCACCAACTTGCGAATTTTCCCAAGCGTCGCAGCCCCGGTCGGCCAGTCCTGCGCCGCCACCGCCGTGCGCAACTCCGGCAACAACAACGCCTGAATCCGGATAAACAGCGCCGTCATCACCACATACAGCCCCATCATCACCTGCACATACCGCGGCGCCGCTTCAAAACCGCTGTACTGCAAATGAATCATGCCCACACCGCTGATTGGCAACAGCACCACCGCGACCCAGACCCAGCGGAAAAAACCTTGAAACACTTCTACCCACAGCTTCAAGCGGGCAGGGCCTTCCAAAGCCTTCATTGCCGCGGGGCGCAAGACCATCCACGCGAAAAACATGCCGCCCACCCACACCAGTGCGGCGAGGATATGCAGGCTATAAACCAGGCTAAAGGCGGTCATTGAGGTACTCCGTTCTGCGCGGGATTAATTAGCGCGGTATGATAGCCGCCGATCCGAACCACTGAAAATTTATCCAGCGTTTTTTGCGCCCGACAATCCATGATCAGCACCGAACTCAAAACCACGATCCAGGGCGCCTACTCGCGTTTTCTCGAAGCCAAGAGCCTCAAGCCGCGCTACGGCCAACGCCTGATGATCGCCGAAATTGCCAAGGTCCTCGGTGACATCGACACCGACGACGAAGGCCGGCGCAGTGGCGACCCCGCGATTGTCGCGGTGGAAGCCGGCACCGGTACCGGCAAAACCGTGGCCTACAGCCTGGCCGCCATCCCCACGGCCAAGGCCGCCGGCAAACGCCTGGTGATTGCCACGGCCACCGTGGCCCTGCAAGAGCAGATCGTCTACAAGGATTTGCCCGACCTGATGCGCAACAGCGGGCTGAATTTCAGCTTTGCCCTGGCCAAGGGGCGCGGGCGCTACATGTGCCTGTCCAAGCTCGACATGTTGCTCCAGGAAGGTCACGCGCAAACTGCCACGGCGCAGCTGTTTGAAGAGGAAGGCTTCAAGATCGAGGTCGACGAGGCCAGTCAGAAGCTGTTCACCAGCATGATCGAGAAACTCGCCGGCAATAAGTGGGACGGCGACCGCGACAGTTGGTCCACCGCTCTGGAAGATGCCGACTGGGCGCGCCTGACCACCGATCACAGCCAATGCACCAATCGCCATTGCCCTAACTTCGGCCAGTGCGCCTTCTACAAGGCCCGCGAAGGCATGGGCAAGGTCGACGTGATCGTCACCAACCACGACATGGTCCTGGCCGACCTGGCACTGGGCGGCGGCGCCGTGCTGCCGGACCCGCGCGACACCATCTACGTGTTCGACGAAGGCCACCACCTGCCGGACAAGGCCATCGGCCATTTCGCCCATTACACGCGTCTGCGGTCCACCGCCGACTGGCTGGAAACCACCGCCAAGAACCTCACCAAGTTGCTGGCCCAACATCCGCTGCCAGGCGACCTGGGCAAGTTGATCGAGCAGGTGCCGGAACTCGCGCGGGAGATCAAAACCCAGCAGCAATTCATGTTCAGCGCCTGCGAGCAGGTCGCCGATTTCAAACCGGGCGAAGACGTCGAAGGTCGCGAGCGGCCGCGTCATCGCTTCGTCGGCGGGGTGATTCCCGAGCACATGCGCGAAATGGGCATCGAGCTGAAGAAGGGCTTTGCCCGTCTGACCGATGTCTTTACCCGACTGACCGAACTGCTCAAGGAAGGCATGGACGGCGAGGTCAACATCGGCATCGCCAGCAACCAGGCCGAAGAGTGGTATCCGCTGTTCGGTAGCCTGTTGTCCCGTTCTTCGGGCAATTGGGAGTTGTGGACTGCGTTCACCGTCGAAGACCCGGAAGACAACCCGCCGATGGCCCGCTGGCTGACCCTGGCCGAAAGCGGCTCGCTGTTCGACATCGAGGTCAACGCCAGCCCGATCCTCGCGGCGGAAATGCTCCGTCGCAATTTGTGGAACGTGGCTTACGGCGCTCTGGTGACCTCCGCGACCCTGACCGCGCTCGGCACCTTCGATCGCTTCCGCATGCGCGCCGGTCTGCCGAAAAAAGCCGTGACCGCGGTGGTTCCAAGCCCGTTTCATCATGCTGACGCTGGCGTGCTGCGGGTGCCGGACCTGAAGGCCGATCCGCGTGATGCGCCGGCCCACACCGCAGCGATCATCCGCGACTTGCCGGCATTGGTGGAAGGTTCGCGCGGCACCCTGGTGCTGTTCTCCTCGCGCAAACAGATGCAGGACGTGTTCGACGGCCTCGACCGCGACTGGCGCAAGCAAGTGTTCATTCAAGGCAACCTGTCGAAACAGGAAACCCTGAACAAGCACAAGGCACGGGTCGATGGCGGTGATTCCAGCGTGTTGTTCGGCCTCGCGAGTTTCGCCGAAGGGGTCGACTTGCCGGGTGCCTATTGCGAGCACGTGGTGATCGCGAAGATTCCATTCTCGGTGCCCGATGATCCGGTCGAAGCGGCCCTGGCCGAGTGGATCGAGGCTCGGGGTGGCAATCCATTCATGGAAATCTCCGTGCCGGACGCTTCGCTGAAGCTGGTTCAGGCCTGCGGTCGCTTGCTGCGCACCGAAGAAGACCGCGGCACCATCACCTTACTCGATCGACGCCTGGTCACCCAGCGTTACGGCAAGGCAATCCTCAATGCGTTGCCACCCTTCCGTCGTGAAATTTCCTGATACACCGGTGGGCAAATTTGCCCAC